>JBAXXB010000026.1:0-24970 GCA_037128115.1 Bacteroidota bacterium | reverse complement strand
TACCGGGCGAAGGAACAACCCCAGGCCACACCGCAAAACAAACCTAACCTGGCAGTAACAGCTTCTTCTGCCCCGGCAGTGAACAATCAACTGACTACCACCATTCTGGAAATTGGCAAAAAGGATGAACCGAAAAATAAAAATCCGAAGAATCCAATAAAACTTATGCTGCGGAACCCTACCATGATAGTGAGGATAACTACCGACCATTACAACAACGGTATGGGAACAGCACGGGGCGGTAATATCAGCATCAAAGACAAGGAGGGTAACGTGATAGGAACATTCCGGGCAAATGGTATTAGCGGGAAAAATGGTACTCCCAATGCAAAATGGGTCGCTGAGCCGCATAAAGTTCTTGAAAAAGGCACTTATTATATCTGGGACTCAGATATGCCGACCTGGTCGAAAAACTTCGTCGGTAACGGATTTGTAGTTGTAGAAGGCTACGAGGTGGAGTAGGCCCAGGGAGCAGGAATCTGGGGGCACAGTAGGCTAATTTCTCTCGAAATATTGCTTTTCGTCCTACAGGACTTAAAGTTGTTTTAAAATATACTTTTGTAAATCAATTAAAACAGATCATCATGGCATTTTGCAGTAATTGCGGGACACGGCTCATTGAGGGAACCGTATTTTGTCCTGAATGTGGCACGAGGAATTCAACTGCCGGGGCACCGGCACCTCCGGCGCAAACCTATGCACCTCCGCAGCAAGCAGCATACCAACCTCCTCCACAGGTAATCCCGCAGCAACCGGCTAAAGCCCCGGTTCGTTCCGGGTCACTTAAATTTGAGGTAATAGAAAAGGAAACCCTGAAATTCCTGAAGGCTGAATTCGATAACAGTGCCGTACGCTACGAATCCGGTGGAATGTATTATATGCAGGGTGACCTGGAACTGGAAGCCAATCTCCCTTCAGCAGGAGGCTTCCTGAAAGCGATGGTAACCCGCGAAAGCGTGGTAAAGCCTGTGATAAGCGGAAGCGGAACCGTATGGTTCGAACCTTCATTCGGCAATTTTACCATAATGGACCTGCATGGTGAAGAATGGATACTCGACAAAGGAGTGTACTTCGCTTCAGAAATGGGGATTGAAATAGGTTCTTACACCAATAAATCCATTTCCGGGTTTTTCTCGGGCGAAGGATTTTTCCAAACCAAAGTTTCGGGTTCAGGTAAAGTGGTGATTTTATCAAATGGCCCCCTGGAAACCGTAGAGTTGGCTAACGGAAAACTGGTAGTCGACGGATCCTTTGCAGTTGCAAGGCAGGCCAGTGTGCAACTGAGTGTTGCCAAAGCAAACAAAGGTATATTCGGATCCGTAATTTCGGGCGAAGGCATAGTTAATACTTTTACGGGAACCGGGAAAGTGCTCATTGCACCAGCCACCAACAAATATATTACCATGATAAACTATTTATCAAGCATACATCACAGGGTTATGCAGATTAAGAACTCGTAACTTTCGGTTCATGCTGTGAAATAACTCAAAAACAGGCTGTCAGTAAATTTGGCAGGCTGTTTTTGGAATATGACTAAAGTTATTCTTATTATAAACCGCATCAGAGTATTAGGCTGGAATAGATAAACCTGAATTCTTCGGCATGATAATAAAAAGCTGGCTATATTTTCAAGTTAATTGCAAGCATCATTGCAAGTAATACAAAAATGGTAAATGTTTTGGTTTTCATAGGGATTGGTTGGGGGAAGGGAACATTGGTTAATATTAAAGGATAAGTAGCCCTAAGGATAAGCGAGATATTCTTTTAATCGGGTATTCCTTTCTGGTTATTTGACTATGGACAATATAAGTTTCTATTCTCCTAAACCAGCTTGCCCTGTTTTTCCAACTTCATGTCTGGATGGCTCATCTCCCTTTGCTTTAAAAAGTAAAAAAAGCACAAATAGAAGACCGATAGCGAGAAAAGGTTTAAAACCAGAATAGCAACAAATCCGCTTCCATAAACAAATAAAATGGAGCATAAAATCAAAATGTTGTTTGCTATGATTGCTTTTACCATTGCTTTGAAGCGAACCAAATTCAGATTCTCAGATTCAATTTTCTCTTTCGAAAACATTATCAGTATCAAACCGGCAACGAGTAATGTCAGTATGAGTTCATCAACAAAGTTGGTTCTGAAGATTACAAACATTTTAGTTTCGAGAAAGGATGAGTATACTGCAAAAACTGGCATAGAGAATGAGAAACCAAACCAGACATATAATACAGCAAATACAGTACCTGACATAACCAAGAACACACCTATTAATTTCACTGGGTAGGGTAATAGTATAATTTTCATTTTAGATCTATTTAAAATGTTTGTGTCTGATCCTCTGAACAGGGTAGCAAAAACTACAATTCGGCGTGAAGGAGGAATTGTTCGAATAGCCTGAAATCCCAAATAATTTCCCCAATTAATTGTCAATTCCTTGGCTTCAATAGTCAGCATCACCCGGCAAATAATTGGAGTATTGGATTGTAATCCACGCCTTCAGATACATCTGGCCAGGGTCTTATAATGTCAACCGTTTTGTCCACTGCTATATAACGGGAATATAACACTAGTACCATCATCGAAATTAATCTTGACACCAACGAGCCCAAATTTGTGGTTTGCGATATATGTTATTTTTATAACCCCGGCACTCTTCAGAACTTTAGGGGTTTCTTCCACCTGAATGGTTTTAATCATCATAAAACCATAGGGATAGTCATCGGTATCCGACTTGCTGACAACTTTTCTCACTTCACCGGTTGTACCTATAGGATAAGTATCGCCAACTGAAGAACTATATTTTACCCAGATACCAGCCGACGGACCTGTTTTCAATTCAATGCCTTCGATTGATAATTTTAACTCCAGGTTAGATACAGTAACTATATTCTCGTTGATGGTCACCCCTGGAATATTGGCAACAAGGCTTTTCAGTATTTCATTTTTAAGGGTAACCTGTCCGCTGCACGAAGATATGCCACTCTTCAGTGCAATCACCGATGCCGAAAAGTCACTGACCCCGAAAATCTCAACTGAACTGGATTCAAGTGTAGCTCCCACATCACCAATAGGAGACTGGTCGCCTCCCAAAACGGAAGGATCATCCTTCAATTTATCACACGAAGAGCATAACAAAAACAGGCCGGTGCTCAAAAGTATTGTATACAGATTTTTCATGATTGATTTTGGTTAAATGATACGATTAAGATTAATTATATTTTTTTAGTCCTTATTATTTCAAGTTACCTTAACTATTTGAACAAATTGAATTTAGAACACATAATACTTACCTATAAATCACCCAACTTGTACCCGACTGTTAAACCCAGAACCCTGTTCTTGCTGCTATAGCTATTTTCCGAATGAGGAGATGTATTTGCTATGCCCAGTCCGTATTGAAAGCACACATTTAATACAGAAAATTCAAGGCCGGCTCCAAAATTAAATCCAAAGTCAAATGGCATAACTTCATCCGTTTCTTTGTCTGAGCCAATACTGATTTTTACAGATGTCTGGTCACCATTCTCTCCTAAAACAGCTTTATCCGCTTTCATTTTAGCTGAAATGGCATATCCCAGGTAGGGGCCGGTAAAAGCCAATATTTTTATCCCTTTGACTTCAAAACTATATACAGCATTGATGGGGACTTCCAGGTAATTGATCTTATATTTAACATTTGCACCGCTGTGAATCTCAGAAAAACCTTTTGCTGAATACAACAGCCCGGCCTCGAACGCCAGTTTTTCGGAAAACGGATATGCGGCAGTAGTACCCAGCTGAATCCCGGCTTTTGTTTTGTATGGCAGTTCCTCTGCGTAATTGTTTTCATCATCCTGGGATGTCATGTTAGCGAAATTAAAGCCAGCTTTTGCTCCAATTGTTATCTGGGCAAAACTTTGTGCTGTAACAAATACAAACAGCATGAGTGTGCAGGTACTAATAAGTTTATTCATGGTTCGTTAGGAGTTGACGGGTTAAATTGTCTACAAATTATTAAAGTTTAGCAAAAATGGACCAAAGTGAAAGAGTATACAATAGCCCAAACAGGTCATTTTAAATATCTTACCATTTTCGTTAAAATCGAGGAGGAGGAGGAAAATAAAATAGTTTTCCTCCTATTTTATTTTTTACCCTCTCACACCAGCATACGTGCCGTTCGGCATACGGCGGTTTGTCATAATAATGGTATCTGTGATTCTGTAATGATCAGCAGGGGCACTCGGTTTTCTATTTCACGGATTGGATATTCTCCTCTTGCATATTACTTTCGGTTTCCGACCTAGCCTCATGCAAAAAGACGCTGCGTCTTGCTATCATGAGACGCTGCGTCTTTTTTTCAGAGATGCTGAATCATTTCAAATCAGCAGCATCTAATTTACTATCAGTAAATTACCTTCTCATGATCCATTATGATAATTTGAATTTAGTTGGATTTACGACAATGCCCTTTTAGGTATCCATCTGTTAAAATCAATAGCCTAAACAGTTTATTTTAAATATCTTAGCCATTCAAGAGAACAAAAACGCATGCCACAATGGATGGCATGCGTTGAATTTATCAACTTAATAAAATCAAAATAACACTTTTGCGAAGTACCTGCTCCAATACTATGGAACTATCGGGTGTAAATTATTTTGTAAAGTACCGACCCATCTGTGTCCATAAATCGGGTAAATACGACTTTATTTTGAGTTACAATCCGAATTCTTTCTCCCCTGAAGAATGACACTGTTGTGTATTTGTTAGCTGTGGATTCCCGTTCAAAAACACCCGGAGAAACTTGTTTAAATATTGCCTCATTGCCCCCTTCGATAAACTTTGTTTTCTTATTCTTCCAGGTTATAGCTATTTGCTCCCCATCGTATTTACTCAACGAAATACACAAGGTTTCTAACATCCCATACTGGCCGGTAGGGCCTTTCTCGACCAATTCGGAATTGCAAAAATCGCCTTCATAATCCTGGCAAACAGCTATCTTACTAAAAAGTACCAAGTTAAAAATGATTAATAAAATGATTCCTGGTTTTTTAAATCGTTTCATCTGATGTAATTTAATTTTATTGCCTACTCGTAAGCTTTTCGGCTTCCGCTCCGGAATTTATTTGACGGTTTTCCGGTTTTATCTGTTTAGTATTTGAACTATAGCATGAAAACAGGCTTAGTAAATTCTGCTCTGTAATTCCAACTTATTGATCCATATCAATAAAAAGAAAACTGATGGAATAACTCCTTTGCCCCTACATTTCAATTAATTAACGATGATAAGGTACATTAGTCTTACCAAAATTGTGACTATACTCTGAACTATAAACCATTTTTTTAATAGTTTCACGAGATCCTAAACTTTTGAGTGATGCAACCCAACGATCACTAGCGGCTGAGCTTTCGGGTTCTCTCCCTAAAAAATGAACATGCATTAAACGAATAGCTTCAGCTGGCGTTTCTCTATCTATAAACTTGCCGGCATATTCGTAGCTTATACCAATTTCATACACTAAATCCTGAACAGTTTTGGTTCCATTGACTAAATAACTTGCCCACCCACGATAACCCATTACCTCTGCTTCACGTTCAAGAACCTGAAGGTATATGGTTTTAACCAGTTCGTCAGCATCAGCCTGCTTATATATTGCATTCTGCGCTTTCACATTAATGCCTGCAAGCATAAGGACTACAAATAAAATTAAACTAACTTTTTTCATATGGCTAAGTATTTTAAAGGATTCCTACCGGTAACGCTCTTCGGATAAGGCGGTGGCTTTTTAAAGATGTAGCTACTAACAACAATAAAATATTTCAAATTAATTGTACTTTGACGCATGTTTTAAGCGACAAAGATGAATAGAAGAATAAATAATTGCAATAGCCTAATCAGGTCATTTTAAATATCATACCATTTCGATCAAACAAAAAAAAGCATACCCATAATTGTGGTATGCGTTAATATCAAAAACTTAAGAAATATATAAATAAGCACTTTTCCCGAGTGCAGAGAATTATTTTATGGCGTTGCTATTTCTAATTTATTTTCTAACTAATTACCTGCTAATTAGCAACACAGCGCACCGACAGCCCGGTTGTTTTAAGGTAGCTCGCCCTGTGAACGTAACTTGTATAAGAAAGCATGTACCGGTACAAAGCAGTTCCGCCATCGTATTCTGATGAACTCCAATAATAGCCGCCATCCTTCCCGGGGAATTTGCCTTCCATATACAGGTAGTTACCCCCCGGAAGTGCAGTAAAACTGGTTTCGTTGGTGGCTCCTTTATTTGGACTTTGCCAGTGGACTGTTCCGGTTTCTTTGAGTTTACCGCCTGCTACGGTTTCCCCTCCAAGGTAATTAACCAATGTTGTCCATTCTGCATCAGTGGGCAGATGCCAGCCCTGAGGACAAGATGTTTTCGCTGCTTCAAAGTTATAAAGGTACCCATAGGGCTTTACCATGTTTTCGTTCCAGTCCATGACCCAACAGCCAAACCCACCTCTGAAAGCTAGGTTATCAGCCATCCAGGTCTGAGAGCCAATTTGCACTGTTCGGTATGTCTTGTTATCTCTTGAATCAGTTAATATGCCGTAAAACTGGGCTACGGAATTCATGGCCATAAATGAAAGAACGATTGCTAAATATAAAGACAAGTTTTTCATAAGGTTGAATATTATTATTTCTATACACTTGCGCATTTTAGATAGGGTAACGGCTAAAGTCATACTATTGCCTTTGCCAATGATCAGGAACTTGTTTTCTTAACTAGAAGCTATTCTGAATCCATATTTCTACAGCAAAGATGAATGTATTGAACAATATCCACAATAGCCTGAACAGGTCATTTTAAGCCTCAGATCAGCTTTTCCTTTAAAGCCTTTACGACTACCTGTGCCCGTGAATGAACCTGCAATTTATCGTAGATATTTTTTATATGGTTATGCACAGTTTGAACACTGATGAATAGCGTGCTCCCTATCCTTTCATTATTCAAACCCTCGGTTATCAGCGTGAGTATCTCCCTTTCACGGGCGGTAAGATTAGATGGTGCCGGTGTTTTGGCAATACCGGGTTTCAGAAAAGCCATTACCTGCCTGGCCACCATTGGTGTAAGGGCCGCTCCGCCCTCGTAAACCTGCTGTATGGCTTCCAGTATCTTGTTCGGGCTGGATTTTTTTAGGATATATCCATCGGCCCCGCCTTTGATGGCTTCGAGAATATGGTAATCGTCTTCCAGTATAGTAAGCATTACGATTTTCGGTACTGGGTTCATTTGTTTAAATAAATGAATAGCTTCCAGGCCCGAAACACCTGGCAAATTGATATCTAAAAGTACCACATCAGTCGCAGTATAGTTTTGCATTGCTTCTTCGGCAGAAGGAAACGACCAGCCTATTGAATAACCAGAGAATGAAGAAATTAGATATACCAAACTTTGTCTGAATTCTGAATGATCCTCAACAATTCCTATTGAAATGGCCATCTGACTATTTTTATACAAAGCTAAGTAGGAAAACCTATTGATTGAATAGCCTTTACGGGTCATATTTCGAAAAGCATGGTAATTTCGGCACCCTCACCTTCAACTGTCTTTAGGCTAAGGTCAATCCCTGATTCCAGTGCTCTTCGACGCATATTACCCAGCCCATTGCCATGCGATTCCTTAGTTAAATTCCTTGTTTTAGAAAATCCAACTCCATCATCCTTAAGGCATATAGTACATCTGTTGTCTTTTAGTTTGGCCGTAAAACTCACATTTCCGGCTTCCGAATGCCTTATAATATTATAAACAGCTTCCTTGAGTATTAAAAAAGCATCATTACGGATATTCTCCCCAACAAGAACTGGATCATCAGGAATTTCGATGACTGTATTGAAATTGATCTTGTTATCAGTAAGTATTTCAAGCATATAATTACTAATTTTCGAAATCAGGCTCTGTATTGAATCGTTTCGGGGGGAGGTCATCCATATAATATCGGAAATAGATTGCAAGGCCGATTGTGTTAGTCCGGCAATTTTAATGGATAGTTTCTTGAAATCAGATTGAGATGGCTCCAGCAAGCTCTTCAACGTTTCAGCATAAATAGAAATACTGCCCAGGGTCGAAGCAAGATCGTCGTGCAGATCGCGGGATAATTTCTCTCGTAAGTCTAGTTTCTCTTTTTGAGCCAGCCTTTTAAGCCATATTCTTTCTACATAAAGATGCAATAAGGCCATCAAGCAGAATACAATTAAGGGTGGAACAAAAAATAATATAGAAACCCATTGAAAAAGAAGCAGCTGATTTACAAAGACAAATACAGTAAAAACCAAAACACTGACCAGCCAGCGAATGATACGTATATTCCGTATACTTTTACCTCGTTGAAGATTATATGACAACAGTAACAAGATAATTATCAAATATTTAATTATCTCCGGCTGGTATTCCTGGTTCCTCAAAAAGTTCAGCAGTCGTTGTGTGCTTTCGTAATAAAAAGCAGCAAATCCGGTTAATTCCATTATGTTGTACGTTTCTCCGGCATGTAACTGGTCTATTCTGATGGTGTCAGGAGAAGAGGGGAATTTTACCAGGGCATAATACCGGGCTGAGGGATCAACACCAAAAATCATTTCCTTTGCAGATACCGACCCATAACCACCTCCGCCATTCATTTCACGATATCCGGCCAGGGTGCCTTTTGGTTGATTATCCACCTTACTGTATAACCAAACTTTAGTTCCAATCGCATCTTTGTTTGAACGCACTCCCTTCAGTTTAAACTTCACAAAAGTCTTTTTACCGGTAATATTCATAAACAGCTTACTGTCCCCGTTTACATAATTGGCCACATAAAGGTCGGGATCACCATCATTGTCGATGTCGCCTACAGCACAACCTGTTGAATAACCACTGAGTTCGGCCCCGAAAACAGAAGTAACATCTTTAAAACATTTGCCACCCATATTTTTATACAGTACATTTTCACCCACGTTGGTAATATACAAATCCAGGTACCCGTCGAGGTCAAAGTCAGCAAATACGGCTCCGTTGGTCAGATAGTTTTCGGGCTCGAAATATTGCCTGGTTTTATCCGTAAATATTCCTTTTCCGTTGTTAAGATAAAGTTTGTTACCGGTATTGCGGTTAGCAATAAAGAGATCATTAAACCCATCGTTATTAACATCGGCAAAAACTACGGCGTTGCTCTTGGAAGGAGTGGCTCGTACAATATCAGTCAGTTGGGTACCATCACGAAAATGTATTCTACCCTTTATAGATTCGTTGATGTAGAGTTTGTTAGCCGGGGACCAGAACGAAACACATAAATCAGGAAGCCCGTCGCTGTTTACATCAGCAAAGGATGCACACATTCCGCCACTGCTTGAATAAAGCCCGGAAGTCAATGTAATATCCCTGAAGTGACCCGTTCCGTTGTTCTCGAAGAGCCGGTTGGATCCTTCCTCATTTGTAACGAACAAATCAAGATCACCGTCGTTATCCACATCGGCAAAAGCAGCCGCATTGGATCGTTTCATATTTTCACAAGCCCTTTGTTTTTCAGCCGATACATTCCTGAAATAGCCGTTTCCTTTGTTAATCAATAACTTATTGGTGCTGTTCAGGTAACAGATGTAAATATCCTGATCGTTGTCATTATCGATATCGACAGCACTAATTCCCAATTTAAGTTCATTCTGGGATGTTACTTTCTCGGGATGAACGCTTCCGTTCGCATTTCGCTTTGCAGCTTCCTCCGTAAAACCATTTGTACCAGTAAGAAGGTTTGGCGTTGATATATTGTTGATATAAAGCCTGTTCTGTTCATATATTCGTACTATATATATATCGGTTTTGTTATCTCCGCTAAAATCAGCCAGGGCCACCCCGTATTCATCATCGGTTCTAATGTAATACGAAATCAGTTTGTGCGACGAAAAGCCCTGGTTATCATCACTATACTCAGGAAATTTTTTCGCTCCCATGTACAAGAGACGACCGTTTTCGCCACAAATCCATATATTGTCAGTGTCCGTGGCTACCATATCTGAAAAATTTTCTGTACAGTCTGTTTTAAACCGCTGCAAATGTCCATCGGTATAGCTCAGAATCCAACCTTTTTCGCCGGCCATAAGAATGGTTCCGTTATGCAAAAGGCACATTTTTCTAACGTGCTTTAAATCTGAGTCTTTTACCAAGAGTTTTATAGTGGAACCGTCTAAATAATACAAGCCGTCCATAGTAAGTAAATACCCACTTCGTGTATCCAAAAAACAGAAATCGACCACGAATTTATTATCCAGTACTTTTTTATAGATACCTTTTTCGTAGAAAAACAATTCTCCTGTATGAGTCAGGATCCAGAAAGCAGATATATTTTGACTAAATACCTTAACAATGAAAAAACTTGCCGTAGGCGGGGGGATCATAGTGAAGGTCCCGTTCTGGTATATTGCGATTTCAGCATTACCCGCAAACAAGGCTGTTTTCTCCGAAATGAAATTAATGGAAAGAATTTGATTAGAAAATGGCGAACGTACATTCTCCGTAATATTATCGTGATAATGATAAAGCATACTGGTATTTGTAACCTGGTCGATCGTGAACCAGATATCCTGAGGTGATGCTGGGTAAAAAGTATTAATTTTCCCCCCTACAGGAAAATCCAGTTTCTTCCATGCCGCATTATCGACCTTATAAATTTTATCTGTGAGAAAATAGACATTCTTTTTCTCATCCAGCTTGATACTCCTGATATCAGCCTTTGTTCCCGAGTTTAATTTGCGGAATGATGGATTTTGCCCTGCTACATTCAAGGCGAACATTAGGAATAGAGCAGATGTTAGTATACGAGTCAGGCTGCAGGTTTTAATCAAAATGAAAAGTTTTGCAATTATTTTAATCTGGCTGGTTATTGCTTTCAGACCCAAAGAGTATAACGGGCATTTATTATGGATGAGCCTGATTTTTCTCATATGATCCTGGCATTAAAATAGTTTGCAATTATTATTGCATCCTGCTTCTTACCTTTGGGTATAGGCAGGCGGGCAACCTGTTCTTCCCTTCCATTGCGGGTCGGCATTGAATAGGTAAACTCTATCAGGTTAGGCTCCTCCTCTGTGTTGATCACAACCTGGTCGAGCCGGGCACCAAGGCCTGCCCATAAGTGAAACATCTTACCCACGATCACACCTTTTTCGGAGATCAGCGTAGTAGCTTCTGAATGCTGCAGTTTACGGTAACGAAAGTGTGGCGCCAGGAATGCAGGAATGGCAACGATCGCAATAATGCCGGTTATGATCAAAAGGACTATTGCATCCTGTAAGGTTATCGTCAGCAAGATTCCTACTATCACCGATATGATGGCCACCACGAAAAATAAAGTTCTCTTGATTTTTTTATCCTCCTCATAATCAGCTGCTATAAACCGAATCCATTCGTCGGGCGTGTAATGCCACACGGCTATACGGCCTTCACCTGCCAGGATTTTATCGAGCTGTTTTGCACGTGAACGGTAAACCAGGATTACGACAAGGCTCATGATCACGCAAAATCCGGCCATAAAACTCATGAAAAAACCTCCGTTCATGCCATCCATGCCAATGATAGAAGGGAGAAAGACACAAAAAAGGAAAACTGCCATCAGGAACAGCCAAAGGTTCACGATCCGGCGCTGAGAATTCGGCATCCTGAATTCCAGGCCGGATACCGGTTTTACCGCTGAAATCCCTATTTGACTGGTAGTATAGGCCGATCCTATTCCCCTTAACTCTTGGTCCTGGCTGATAGTTTCACCGCATTTGCCGCAAAACCGGGCATCAGGCTTAAGTTGGTTACCGCATTTGGCGCAGAAGTTCATGTCTTGTATTAATAAAATTCATTTTCCGGGGTCGTAAATAAGCTTTCCCTTCAAAGTTTAGTTCAAAAGTTTGAACTATATACCTTTTTTTGAGGGGAGTAGTTTGCTACTTTTCGTTCAGGATTATTCATTATCTATCCGATATCCTAACACTGATGTGACTGGCAAGGTCTGTAAAACCATAATTTTCAAAAGCTTCCCAATCGATATTCGTCAAGGTTTGTTTTTGTCCATCAGGGAAAATCCTCACACAGCTTACTTTTTTCACTAAACTTTCAATATGCACGCCAGGAAATCCTAATCTCGATTTTGAAGAATAGGCTCTATATTGTTTCTGCGTGTTAAACTCCTCATAGAATGGAATATTCTCAGCCACTATATCCCAATACTCAACTGGTCCATCACTTTTCCCTCCGGTATGGATCATCATATTAACAAATTGGTTCTCATTTACTTCCATATTCACAGTAACCTCGGGAAGATTAAGGCCATAACCGGAATAATTTATAATAGCTCCCGGTTGAATCAATTTGTCATCAATCGTTGCCCCGGTCCATTCACAGCCACCCCATTTTACATTATTCCAATTCACTGTATTGCTCCAGCATCCATAACAATATACACTTACGCTCATCTCCCTTCTATGCTTATTTTCCACAGGAACTTGCGGGACAATGATTCCCCCACATTTAAACTCCGGTGATTCAACTCCTATACCCCCGAAATCGATCCTGACGCAGACAAAATCCCCGTTTTCGAAGTTAATACCCGGAGCTGAAAACTGCCCGTTTATCACATTTACTTCGGCTTCCCTCTTTTTCCGGTGATTCTTGTCTTTTATAAAAAGTGTAACCTTTCCGGAATATTTTATCTCGGAAGTATATTCCTGATCCGTTTTATGGGTGATTTGTCCTTTTATCTGGCCATTTTCGGCCGATTTGATTTCGACTTTTAGTTTTGGTATAAATAGTTCCATAACTTTTCTTCCTGCTTCAACAACTGTTGGAAGAAGCAACTTAGCCTGTGATTCGACACATTCAAAAGTTACATAGGAGTAACATATTTCGGGTATCAGATCTACCCAATATACTTTATCATTGCACTGTTTTACCGGCACCGTGTTTTTGTTAATTATTATGCTGAACATGCCGGTGTTCTTATCATAATCCATATGCTGAAGCAGTGGTGAATGGTATGGATCATCCTCATTAATAATTTGTTTCCATTGTGTTCCTCCTTTATCGGTACCCGAAATAGTTTCGCCGGTAACAAAATTAGTATTGGTGAAAACTGCCAGTGCATGGGCGATTTCACGGGCAGTCTTCATTCCTTTTATCTGATCTGTTAAAACCTTGTCGGGTGTTCCTTTAAAATATTGGATGAAGTCATCCGGATTGTCTTTCCGAATAATATCTATAATTTCTTCATACGGATCAGGATTGCCAAAAATGATGTTATAGTTGCATAAGGGCGAAGGATGAGCATCGTTGCGCACATGCGGCGGACAACCGTTATCGGCAATCATATGAAGGGTTTCACCCAACGAACGCCAGGCTTTGCCCATATCCTCGCTTCGTTTATCTTCATTTTTTTCCTGCAATGCCATCTTCACCCAGGCTTTCCCCTTTTCCCAGGTATACGCATGTTCCTGTACACCCGACGAAAGATCACCAGGTTTCCCCAATGCCCAATCAACACCGTCGATCTCAGGGTTTTTCAGCATTCGTTGCATCGCGCCCATCAACTTTGCATTGGTTATATCTGTAAGATATCGGATTCCTTCCTGTTCATTTGGATCATAAAAATGGCGTAAAGAAGCCGGCAATTCAGGCTCATCGGCCGAATAACCACCATGAGATATCCACTCTTTGACACTTTTTTCAGCCGGTCCTTCTTCGGTAGTAGCTTTCAGGGTGGCCAGGTCAACAAGCACGGACCCTATACCTGTCGCGTTCTCCATCTCCCGGTTGATCCAATTGACATCGTCAGGTTGAAAAAAGCCTGATTTAGTCATTGCTATCCCTTTGCATTGCTGAACTAAATCGAGATTGAAATAATAATTTTTAAACTCCGGTAATTTCGTCTGGGGGTCCTTGGTTTTACTAATAAAGGACTCAACGATCATCTCGTTGATCCCGGGGTGAACTTTCGTATTGCCATAACTGGTAAATAGTACGATTATACAGGCTCCTATAAGCATGGTAACCGCGAAACTGAATATAGCTGAACTTCTCATGATTACCTGATTTTAAAATCGCATTAACATCCATTTCCCATTATCGCCCAGGCAAAATTCAGCCGTGAACTTGCCTTTTGCTGAAGTATATTCATACACGGCATACCTTTCGTTGGCGAACTTGAGTTCCCTGTTCTTAAAGTCTCCGGCAAAGGTTGGCATATAAGGTAAAAGCTTCGTGAAGTATTGCCTGTGAAGCCCAAGTGAAGTTGGAGAAAGTATATTTGCCAGACCTGCAGTATCTGCCCTGGCAAACACATCTTGAACAACCAGTGCGGCACTGTCGGTTTTGACCAATGTATTTTCAAGACGTTGTTTTTCTGCTTTCAGAGTTTCCTCATCAGCAATACTACCGGTTGCGGTACCGGGCTCATAAGTGCCATAGTAGTAAAGCCCTGCAATTATAATCCCACCAATAATTAAAACCGAAGCTGCAATTTTCAGGAAAGCACGGCTTTTCTTTCTAACAGGTTTAATTCTTTCAGGAGATTGCTGCAGGCTTTGTTGGTAAGCCAGCGGAATAGGCGGAGGTGTTTGCCTCGAGGAAGGTTGAGGGATAGGTGGGGGTTTGCTGAATGCCGGTGTAGGTGAAGCCGATAATGGGTTCCCGCATGAAATACAGAATTTGACCCCAGGGTTTGACCTAACTCCACACACGCTACATTGCTGATCTACAGAAAGATTCGAATTTTCTTTCGGAATAAAATGCATTAATACTTGACCGCATTTGCCGCAAAACCGGGCATCGGGCTTAAGTTGGTTACCGCATTTGGTACAAAAGTTCATAGCGTTTATGAGTTTTTTGAAATAATCATTTAAGTTCTATACCCGCATTTACCACAAAACTTGGCGCCGGGTTTAAAGGCGGCACCGCATTGCGTACAGAATTTGGGTGTGACACTTCCGGGTGTTATTTGCTGTATGCCGGGTATAGCATTTAAGGGTTCGTCATGCCCGGCTTGCCTTGTTGGAGGGTTCTGTGGCGTGGAAACCGCTGTGGGTGGAATTACAGAAGCATGGGTTTGAATGACTGGTTGAAAAGATTTTGTTGCGCGATTGCGTTTGCGCCGGATGAATATTAGCGTCAGCATCAAAGTCAGTAATAAGGTACCGCCCCCGATTTCCAGGTACAAGGGATTTTTCCAGCTTTCGATGCTGCTACCCTCTGCCTCAAATACCGGAACAGGGATATTTTCAGGAATTTTGTCCATTTCAGCTTTTGCTTTATCGCTGGATTCCGACAAAGCAGCAGCACTTTTTTTAAGTGCAATAGCTGTATTATTGTAGGCTTCTTTGTTTGAAGCAGATTTGTCTTCGGCATAAACCAAAGCATCAATCAGCAAATTTGCCAGCTGGTTTTCGTATTCGCCGGCTGACTTATACAAGGCACCAACTGTTGCAGGGCTATAACCGGTAACGAAAATCTTTCGTTTATCTTCAACTTGTACCCACTTATTGTATGCCACTCCGGCATCTATGGCTTTGTTTATATCAGCAACCGGAAATGCTCCATTTTGTAAAGAGAAATCCAATCCCGAAATGCCAGCCATGCCGGGAATAGTGGAATAATTTGCCGGGGCGGCGGCGTATGCTCCGCTAAACAAACTGAAATTAAATTCAGGCTCAGCCGTAGCGGCGGTAACCACCGAACCTTGCTCAATACTCCGGTTAACAAAATCAAATGCCGAACGGGCATCGCACCAAAGGTAGTGATACCGGTACATTTCCAAGGCAAGATTGGTCGTTGTATAAGCTGCATCGGTAACCTTGTTAAATTTCTCGAGAGCGTCAAGATGGTCTTTTATTTTGTGCCAGTTCATATTGATCAAATCATAACTTAATACCCCTCCTTTAACCACCGATTCCCTGAAAAAATCCCAGTCGGCTTTGTAAATTTCGGTACTGAAGCGCGTTTCGCCTACCGACTGATAATAGGAACGAATTTCGGTTGATCGGTCGCGCAGGGCTGGCTGTAAGCGGGCATAAACTTCATGAACTTTTGCCGGCGACTGAGACAGAAGTTTGTCGACCTCACCTCGTAACCCGGCATAATATTTCCTGTTGAGAGCTTCAACAACCAGGTCCGGCACAGGATTCATATCCGAAAGAGCATCGGAAATACCTTCTGTAAGCTGTTCAAAAACCATACCCGACAACGCTTTTCCGTATTCACCCATCACCCGGTAATAACCCACGGAAGCCTGCGTTTTATCAGGAGCACCGGAGCTCAGTACATTATTTCTTATAAAATCAATGATATATCGCCTGGTGCCGGTTTTACGATCCGTACCCATAACCTTACTCCAAATACCAAGGTCAATTTTCATCCCGATTTTCACCAGTGAATCACTTACTTTATCCAACCCGACTTTTTTACTCAGACCTTCGGTAATTTTAAAGTGTTCATTGGCCAGTTCCCATGTCATTTTGAAAAGTTCCCAGGCATGGCCAATCAGCTCCTTTCCTGTATCGCCCATAAAACGGGCATTTCCTTTGGCATTGGTCATAAGCATGCCAATCAGGTGAAGTTTCTCTTCAACCCCCGTGGCATCAGTAAACGTTCCCGAACAGAGTATTCGCTCCATATCGTTTATCTGGCCAAGAACTTTTTCCTTGTAATTGAGAGAATTGACCATAGTACCCGAAAAGGTGCCATCAGTCTTCGGCGAATTCCCTGAGGCATCTGTCCCGTCCGAAAGCATCTCAAGCACTTCGGTCAGCGCCCCGGCCCTGCGGCCGGTGAGGTCAGCAATTTTTGCCAGTACGGGCTCAATAGTCATTTTCCGCTCGTACCCGCCGGAAGCAAGCCTCATTTTTCCTTCAAAATCCCGTATTATAAGCTTGAACTGGCCCTGGCTGTTTGTTTTTACAGAATAACCTCCCTGCTCGTTTTCGAGCATACTCATAAACATTTTCTGGTCTTTCTTAAAATAAGCGTTATAAATACGCTGAAAATATTCCTTGTCAAATTTTCTCGATTCAACAAAGATAATGGCATCGTTGAGGGACAATTTTTCGGTTTCAGTGGTCAGTACACTTTTAGGGAAATTGACATATACACTACTTTCGAGATTGTAATATTCAAGCTGGGGAAGTAAAACCTTATATGGATTGGGCTCCATTCCCGGTTTCAGAATGTACAGGTTTTGCTCCACGGTTTTGTAAACGCTCAGCGTAGCCATTGTAGTCTCAGTTTTGCTTTTCACCGAGGAGTAACTTACAGTGAGTTGAAAAAGATCATAGTTATCAATCACTCCGCCCATATCACCCCTTTTTTCTTCAGTTGCTTTTATTACCGGGGCTTCCAGCAGCGTTTCTGCATTACCGGCGGCATCAGTAAGCGTTTGCATCGAAATGACCTTTAACCCTTTTGGGATTGACCACGAAATAGTCTTCCCGCCTACCGGTATTCCATTTTCGTCCTGGTAATGAAACACTGCCCGGGTACGGCTTTTACCATCGCCTATGATTTCATTCTGGCTCAGGACAATTCCTGATTTATCTGTTTTTATAACCTCATCTGGCTTTCCGCCTGTTGAACTTCCAGGGGAGGAAGAAGAGGGGCGACCCTGGTATTCAAAAAGAATAGGCGGTACATAAATGAAAACACCGTTGTTCGGCATAGGCATATAAGCTGAACCCATCCCCATTTTGACAATATCGAAGTCTTTTATGTATTGCGTCTCTTTCCAGGATGGTCCCAGGTAGGCTTTCAAAAAACCTGTCATGCTTGCACTTTTACCCAAAACGTCATTCAATTCGGTAAAAACTTCGTTGCTGAACATGATGGTATTGTAATCGTCCTCCGATGAATTTGCTTCACCCCAGGTGCCGGTTCCGCTACTGTAAATATTTAATTTCCAATCGGACTGGCCGGTAATATCGCGCCCGTAATATATGCCTGGCACAATGTTGCCATTGCGTCCTTCGCTTGCTTTGAGAATTTCGATTTTAGCTTTCCCCTTAATGCCGTTCATTTCACAAACGATATAGGCAAAGTTATCTCCATCCTTTTTAGGGATCAGTGTGGTAGGGATGTGGCCTTCCTTAAATGTTTCGATAGTAATATCGCTGGCAAGCTTCTGATTTTTACGGCTATCGGTTGATCCGCCGGAGCGGGCAATAAATTTTTGCATAAACTTAAAAAGGAAATATACCATACGCTGTGATGCTTTTATAGGCGTACCAAACATGGGTGAAGTATATTTAACCAAAGCAACCCCATCCCGCATATTTACTTCAATGGCCTCGCAAAACCCGGCGCTTACCCTAACGGCTACTTTCCCGTTCATCGTAGTTATTACTTCTCCTTCCGGATCACGGGCCGTAATCACCAGCGTTGTATAATCATCGCCATCGCCCGCCAGTTGAAGTTTACCTGGTTGCACATGCAACCGCACGGCTTGTTGCGAAATTCCCTGGAAAACCAGCAGTACTAAAGCCAGGATGAATAGTATCTTTTTCATAAGCTGCTATTTTTGATCGTAATCGGGAATTTCGTTATACTCCTTTTCGACAGCTGATTTTTTCGGCCAGCTCTGGTACACATAGTAACCTATTGTACCCAGAATAAGTACTAGGATTAAAACCAGGACCATACTGCAGCCGAAGCAGCAGCCTCGTTTTTTCTTCTTTTGGGGAGGTGGTAGAGAATCCTGAACAGGATCGGAAGATTGCTGCTGCATAGGATAAAAATTAGATCGGCTTTATGATAATAACGATATTTTTAGCTCAAAGTAACTGTTTCAGCACCACGAATATAAGGCAGTTATGTCCGGAATGCAACAGGGCCGGAAAATATATTCCCGGCCCCGTATTATTATCCTGTTAAAAGTGTACTATTTCCTGAGGTAGCCTATGGTTTGAGCAAACATGATACCCTCGTCAGAACGGAGTTTAAGTGCTGCCGAAAGAGGACCGCGATCAACGGTTGCCCTTACAACACATCCCATATCGAAAGCGGCACAGAAAAGATAAATATTTTCCGAAATAAACGCCGCATCAGCCGAAGCATAAGCTTCCTTTTTGGTTTCTTCAGCATTTTTCATCCTGCCATAATCAGCCACCAGCACCAGGTTAAGTGGTGCTGTTTTCACATACTCCGGTGTTCCTGCCAGGTATCGTAGGTCACCTTTTGCAACAGGTATCAGGGTTGAATCGTGTGGATTATATAGATAAATTCCTTTTCCGAGAACGACATATATATCAATTTCCTGCCAGTTTACTGCAGTGGGTGCCGTGTGCTTCATTTCTGCCACCCTGTTTATGCCGTCTGCTGCCCATAACAGGTTCGATATATCCTGGAGGCTCATAGCCCTGTCAGAATACTCGCGTGTAGTACGGCGCTCCTCAAGTGCCTTCATCAGGCTTTTGCCTTTATCGGTTTGCGCAGGTAACAACTTTATTGGCTGCAAATCCTGAGCTGAAGCTACTACACTGAATATGAGCAATATAAATACACATAAATTATTTTTCATCCTTAAACAAACAAATTAGATTTAAAGGCACTAAAAGATAGAATTAGGTTGGGAAATTACCTGGCATCCGGAATAATCAAATCTGCCGGAAAGAGGTTCAATCAGATCTTACTCCTCAAACGTAGGTTTAATGACAATACCGTCATACCTTTTTTCAACATCTCCCCTGAACGAAATAACCAGGAAAGGTGTGCCATCTTCGTTAAAAGTTATCCAGTCACCCTCGCGGCTTCCATTCAGGTAATTTCCCTGGTCCTTCAGCTTGCCTGTCGGCCAGTACCAGTTGACTTTCCCGTTCAGGTTATCGTCAATATATTCACCTTCAAATTTAAGCGTTCCATCAGCATAAAATGATTTCCATTTGCCGAAACGCGCTCCACCCCGATAGCCTCCGGTTTCGCGGTAATTACCGAAATCGAACACCCAATCACCCTCTTCGAGGCCTTCCGAAAACTGTCCTTTTACTATTAGCCTTGCCGTTTCATCGTATTCTTCATATTCACCATCTTCCATCCCGGCAATATACGACTCAACCCGCCTGATACTTCCATCCTCAAAATACCAGCGCCAGGTACCGTCGAGGGCGCCTGTTTTGGTGTATTTACCTTCCGATTCGGGCTTGCCGTTTTCAAAATAGTATTTCCAGTTACCCACGGGTTTGTCCTTGGAATAAGTTCCGGTTGAGCGCAAAGTTCCATCAGCGTAATATTCACGCCAATCTCCCTCCTTGTCTCCTTCTTCATCAACAATACCTTCGCCTGTGAGTGCTCCCCTTGTAAAAATATAAGCTGCCGTAATTTTACCTTCCTCGTTGTATTCACGCCTTACACCTTCGGGAATATCTCCATTGTAACTTCCAACCGTTTTAACCTTTCCACTGGGAAAATAATCTGTCTTTAATTTTAAGCTGGTAAGTTCTTGAACTTCAATTTGTTCAATTTCATTAATATATTTTTTAACTGAGGTCAACATACCCTCTTCATCATAATCTTTAAAATATCCGTTCTTCTTATCATCTTTAAAAACACCTTCGCTTTTAATCGTGTTATTATCATAAAAGTACTTCCAGCGACCTTGCTTCAAGCCTTTGCTATCCTTTCGGTTGATGCGTTCGCGGCTGATCAGGAAACCTTTTTTATATTCCATATATGTAATTACACTACCATCGGGGGCAAGTTCACGTGCAATTCCATTTTCGAGCCCGGCTATAAAATTAATAACCAATCTTACTTTACCATCGGGGTAATAATAGGTTGTAGGACCTTGTTTTACATCATTTACATAGTTTTCGGAAATCACTTCACCTGTACGGTAAACAGTTTTTAACCCGTTTTTTTTGTCGTTTGCATAGGTAATTGAGACAAGTAATCTTGCCGAATCATCATAAAATTTCCAGGTACTGTCGAGCAGAAAATTTTTTCTATTTCCTTCCGATTTCAACACACCGTTTTCGAAATAAGTTTTCCAGTAGCCATCGGGTTTGCCTTCCCTCATATTTCCTTCGCTGGATACTTTCCCACCCGGGTAAAAAAACTTAACGAAACCATCAGTTACATTTGAAGATTTTTGTTCCTGGGCCTGGGAAGTAAAACAGGAAATACCGGTAATCAGCAGAATGCAAACAGTTTTCAACAAGCTACTCTTACTTAAACCAAAAGGATAATTTTGCAGCGTAAACATAGTTATTTGTTCTTTGACAGTTCGAGCATACGCATAATCGGCCTGCGGGCTTTTTCAATTATGTCGTCCGGCAAATTGATTTCAGGCTTTTCGTGTAGCATACAAAGATAGAGTTTCTCCAGCGTATTTAACTTCATATACGGACAATCGTTACATGAACAGGTTTCATCAGCCGGTACGACAATAAATTCTTTTTCCGGCGAGAGCTTTTTCATTTGGTGAATAATCCCGGTTTCCGTAGCTACTATGAACTTTGTACAGCTGTCATTTGCCGTAAAATTCAGCATGGCTGCAGTTGAACCAACAAAATCAGCAAGTATCAGTACCGGCTGTTTACATTCGGGATGCGCAATAAGTTTGGCATCCGGATGCTGAAGTTTAAGTTGTAGAATACTTTCGGTCCTGATGGTTTCATGTACTTCGCAGGCCCCGTCCCAAAGCAGCATATTCCGGCCGGTAAGGCCGTTTATATAGGCTCCCAGGTTTTTATCCGGTGCAAAAATAATCTTCTGATCTTTCGGAAAGGATTCTACAATTTTAACCGCATTACTGGATGTTACAATTACATCCGACCAGGTTTTGACAGCTGCAGTACAATTTATATACGTAATAACCTTGTGATCAGGGTGTTGTTTCACGAAGGCGGAAAATTCAGCTTCGGGGGCACTTGCCGCCAAAGAGCAACCGGCATCCAGGTCAGGTAAAAGTACTTTTTTGGAAGGCGAAAGAATCTTTGCCGTTTCGGCCATAAAATGTACTCCGGCGAAAACAATTATATCGGCATCGGTTTCTGCAGCTTTTTGCGAAAGTTGTAAACTATCACCAATATAGTCGGCTATATCCTGAATTTCGGGAACCTGATAATAGTGGGCCAGTATTACGGCATTCTTCTCTTTCTTGATTTCCCTGATTTTATTTATGAGTTTTTCTTTTTCCATTTTTCAAATCCCCCGTAGCCACTAAATAATAGATATTTTATTTTTAATTAAATATATGTTATTATTATATGGCTGTTCATAGTGTTAACAGATTTTTAGTTTTTTTATTTGTTGATAAGCAGGCAGTAGTTTATTCACAGGTTTTCAA
Organism: Bacteroidota bacterium; assembly: GCA_037128115.1. Taxonomy (GTDB): domain Bacteria; phylum Bacteroidota; class Bacteroidia; order Bacteroidales; family UBA4417; genus UBA4417. Next base: position 2,667 of record JBAXXB010000026.1, on the reverse strand, counting down.
CAATTATTAAGGTGATTAAGTTCTGATTATTATTATTTTACTAGGGTTGTTAACAATCTGTTTGTACGCTTCGCGGTGATAAAAAATACAGGTTACAAACAGCAAATAAGTGTTCACATCTTGTTGTAAAACAACTCATAAATTCAGCAAACTTTTTAAGCCGGATACCCGGGCCGCCACCTGTGAATTAATTGTTAAGAGCAAGCAGATTCTGTACACATTTTAGTAACAAAAGTAATCACTTATTAACAACAAATGTTTAAAAACTCTAGAGTACTGATAATGAAATCACTTGTTTTTGGACGTACTTTTGTTTTTTGTTGTAAAAGGCTAAAATGAAAGCAAATGCATCCTCAATCAGGATGAAATTAATTTTACCACTAAAATAACTTATTAACAATGTTTGATAAAACAAAAACTTTGGTTTTGGGCTGTGACCAGGGAGGCTACACTTTAAAGGAATATTTAAAGATAAAACTCGCTGAATCAGGATATTCGGTACGTGATTTTGGTGCATTTTCAGCCGATAGCGTCGACTATCCCGACTTTGCTCACCCGGTAGCTTCGGCGGTGAACCAGGCTCAGTTCCCTATGGGTATACTTATATGCGGAAGCGGAAATGGTGTTTGTATGACGGCTAACAAATACGCAGGGATACGTGCGGCCTTGTGCTGGAATACCGAACTTGCCCGCCTTGCCCGCCTGCATAATGATGCGAATATACTCTGCCTTCCCGGAAGGTTTATTTCAGAAAATGAAGCACTTAGCGCTGTCCTTGCATTCCTGGCGACTGATTTTGAGGGTGGACGTCACCAGGCAAGGATTGATAAGATACCTTTGCAATAGAATAAACCTTGTATGATTTAGGATTGCTTTATAGGCACGAAATAAAGCCTGGGCGGGAAAATTGATCCATAATTGCCCTAAAGTCAAGACTTAACACCCGATGTAAACAATACTGTATACTAAATGAAACTCCATGAGTGATTCCTATAATAAGTTTGTTGCCGACAGCGAAAAAAAAGCGTTCGATAAAGTTCACCGGGCCACGGTGGCTTTTAATATCTCCCGCTATGATGCTGCCGTTGTGAAAGGGAAGGAACAATACATCAATCTTGGATTGGCAAAAGAACGTGCTGCGCATATTAAAAATAAAGTTATTACGGATCTGCCCAGGTACCTGGTTGATTTTGAAGCGGCTTTCCAATCCCGTGGCGGCAAGGTAATATGGGCACAGGACGGCACCGAAGCCGTAAACGAAGTGTTGAAAATCATTAAGAAGCAACAGGCAAAGCATGTTGTGAAGAGTAAGACCATGGTTACCGAGGAAATTTCGCTGAACGAACATCTTGAGAAAGCTGGAATCGAATCACTCGAAACGGACCTGGGGGAATATATTGTGCAGCTTGCGGGCGAAAAGCCCTACCATATTGTAACGCCAGCCATGCACAAATCAAAGGAACAGGTAGCAGAACTCTTCACCGAAAAATTTGGAATGGCAGCAGGCAGCACACCGGAACAGATCACTTCATTTGTCAGGGATCTGCTGCGTGAAAAATTCTTTAATGCAGATATAGGAATTACCGGTGCCAATTTCCTCCTGGCTGATATTGGCGCTGTATGCCTCACCGAAAATGAAGGAAATGCCATGATGAGCATGTCGTTTCCAAAGGTCCATATTGTAATAGCAGGAATAGAAAAACTTATACCGAAACTCCGCGACCTGGACCTGTTCTGGCCATTGCTGGCTACTCACGGTACCGGGCAGAATATGACCGTATATAACTCAATTGTCACCGGTCCGCGCCAGGATGGCGAAAATGACGGTCCGGAAGAAATGTATGTGATACTGCTCGACAACAACCGCACCGAGATACTGGCACACAAAAACCAGCGCAGGGCATTAGGCTGTATTCGTTGCGGCGCCTGCCTTAATGTATGCCCGGTTTATAAAAGCATTGGAGGACACGCATACGGGACTACTTACAGCGGACCTATAGGCTCGGTAATTACCCCCTGGATGAGGGGAATGAAGGATTTTAAACACCTGAGTTTTGCTTCATCCCTATGTGGTAGTTGTACCGAGGTTTGCCCCGTGAAAATCAATTTACACGAGCTTTTGCTGCATAACCGTAATGATTCTGTTAAAGAAGGCTATGCCGGTAAGTTTGATAAGACGGTGATGTATGCCTATAAAACCGCTATGGGCAAACGCAGGTTCATTGATTTACTGAGTGGTAAAACCAAGAATAGCGTTTTGAATAAGTTTTTCGCAGCAAGTTGGGGACCTCGCCGTGAGTTACCCGTAGTAGCTGCCAAAAGTTTTAAAGAACTCTGGGACGAGCGTAGGGAAAAGAAGAAATAAAACGGCGGGTATTAGTTTTGCAGTTAACCTATTTTGGCCCCTGGCTTTTTCTTGGGCCTGGGCCGCCAGGCTTACGGCCACCTTGTCTTTTGCCGCCAAAAGACCGTTTCTCGTCTTTTCGCTTTATTTTGGGGTTGTAGACAGGTGTTTCGCCATACTGTTCAGGGACTGGTGATTTCTCCACTTCACGTTCGAGTAAAGTCTCAATGGCGCCAAAACGTTGCTGATCGCGTTCGTTGATGAAAGTGACGGCGGTTCCTTCGGCTGAAGCCCGGGCTGTACGTCCGATGCGGTGAATATAA
>JBAXXB010000025.1:0-25517 GCA_037128115.1 Bacteroidota bacterium | reverse complement strand
ACAGCAACAAATAAATAGAAGTTATACACAACGATTAGCGACAATGGAAAACAGAAAAGTATTGAAAAGCGGTGAGTTCCTGGTGGATACGGTGGAAGCCAAAGATGTTTTTATCCCGGAGGAATTCAACGACGAACAACTGATGATTGCCCAGACCTGCCAGGATTTTCTCGAAACGGAAGTGTATCCGAACCTGGATAAAATTGATAGCCCTGATATCAACCTCATGCGGGCTACTCTAGAAAAATCGGGTGAACTGGGATTGATGGGAATAGCATTACCCGAAGATGTGGGTGGCTTTGGCCAGTCGTTTGTAACACAGATGCTTGCTGCCGAAACCATTGGCGCAGGATATTCCTTCTCGGTAGCTTTTATGGCTCATTGCGGAATCGGTACTTTGCCGATAGCCTACTATGGTAGCGAGGAACAACGTCAGAAATATGTCACCAAACTGGCTACTGGTGAATTGATCGGATCCTACTGCCTTACCGAACCCGGCGCCGGGAGCGATGCTAATGCAGGTAAAACCAATGCCCGTCTTTCGGAAGATGGCACACATTATATCCTGAACGGGCAAAAAATGTGGATTACCAATGCCAATTTTGCTGACCTTCAGACCGTTTTCGCCAAAGTCGGAACCGACCGTATCCTCTCTGCATTTATTGTTGAACGGAATATGCCCGGCGTGGTAATTGCCCCGGATGAGAAAAAAATGGGTATCAAAGGATCATCTACTGCACAGATATTTTATAACGATGTGAAAGTGCCTGTCGGAAACATGATAGGCAAACAGGGTGAAGGATTCCGCATTGCACTTAGTATTCTTCATATGGGCCGTATTAAGCTGGGAGCCAATGTAATAGGTGCTGCTAAAAAGGGTATCAATGATTCCGTGAAATATGCTAACGAACGTAAGCAGTTCGGTGTGCTCATCTCTACTTTCGGAGCCATCAAACACAAATTAGCCCAGCAGGCGATCAAGACCTTTGCGGCCGAATCAGCCACTTACCGCGTTAGCAAGGATATTGATGATCTGATAGTAATCAACAAGGCTTCGGGTATGGATCACGGGCGTGCAACCATCGAAGGGATAAGCCATTACGCCGTCGAGGCGGCCATTTTGAAAGTATATGGTTCCGAGGCACTCGATTATGTTATCGACGAAGCCGTCCAGATTCACGGTGGTATGGGCTATTCAGCCGAAATGGCCGTGGAGCGGGGTTACCGCGATTCGCGTATAAACCGTATTTTTGAAGGAACCAACGAAATCAACCGTCTGCTCATTGCCGACACGGCAATTAAACGTGCTCAAAAAGGCGAATTCGACCTTTTCGGCCCAGCTGCGAAATTGTATAATAACCTTGAAAGTGTTACTTCCGGAATTATGGATGGTGAGAGTTACTACGACGAAAAGCGCCGTTACCTGGCGAATTTCAAAAAGGTAATACTGATCGCTATTCACGGTGTTACCCGCTTTTTCGACAATAAGCTGGTGAAAGAGCAGGAAGTGATGAATAATATTTCCGAAATGATCATGGAAACGTATATTGCTGAATCACTGGCTTTCAGAATAGAAAAACTGGAAGGTATGAATGGCACTCCCGGTATTTTCAGGGATATGCTCGATGTGTATGTTTATGATACGGCTGACCTGGTCCGCAAATCGGCCCGTGATGCAGTGAATTCCTTTGCAGGTGCCGAAGAATCAGAAAAACTGAATGTTGCTGTTGAAAAACTGACACGTGTTGCCGGTATCAATGTTAAAGAAGCCCGTCGCCGCATCGCCGAAAGGCTGATTGAAAATAACGCTTATAAGTTTTGATAAGCTATCGGAATATAAATTTAAAAGAGCGTTCCTTTACGGAGCGCTCTTTTAATATCCGGATTTACTTACCATCGTAAATTACAGGTAACCTAATAATTATGATATTTTAAAACTTTCCGGATGGATAAACAATCTATAATTCTGCAGACTACTGAATTTGTACAACTGACCTTGAAAGACGCTGAAGGGGGACATGATTGGTGGCATATCTACCGAGTCTGGAAAAAGGCTATACATATAGCTCAATATGAGAATGTTGACTTGTTTATTGTAGAGTTGGGAGCCTTGTTGCATGATATTGCGGATTCAAAATTTCATGGAGGTGATGAAGAAATCGGGCCAAAAAAAGCCAGGGAATTCCTGGAATCATTAGATGTTGAGGAAACTGTAATTCAGCATATGCAGGCTATTATTTCGCATATCTCCTTCAAGGGTGGTAAACTTCCCCAAACATTCCGTTCGCCTGAACTGGATGTGATACAGGATGCTGACCGGCTTGATGCCCTGGGAGCCATTGGTATAGCCCGTACATTCAATTATGGCGGGCATAAAGGACGAGCAATTTATGATCCCGGTATTAAACCTGATTTGAACCTGTCGAAAGAAGCTTATAAAAACAGTGATGCCCCAACCCTGAACCATTTTTACGAAAAACTACTTTTGCTCAAGGATAGGATGAATACCAAAACCGGCAGTGAAATGGCAGAAAGCAGGCATGACTTCATGGTCAAATACCTTGAACAGTTTTATGATGAATGGGAAGGGCAAAAGTAATGCCTGGTTTAGTCAGATATTCAGCTAATTTACTGTTTCTTACGAATAAAAAACGCCTTTAGGAAAAGGCGTTTTTTATTTAAAGAGTAAATTTTATTCGTTTATTCTTCAGGTTCAGGAGCAGCTGAAACTTCCTCTATAGCAGGAAGATCAGGCTTTTCAATGACAATCTGCATATCCTTGATGTCGGGATTGAAATCGATATTAATGATATCACTCTGGGCAAGTTTTGTGAGAATAATTTCTTCTGCAAGCATATCCTCTACGTATTTCTGTATTGCCCTCTTCAACGGGCGGGCGCCAAACTGTTCATCCCAACCTTTTTCAAGAATATAATCCTTGGCTCTTTCGGTAATGCGGGGCTCGTAACCCATGGTACGGATACGGCTGAATAAATGAGCCAGTTCGATATCTATTATCTTGTGAATATCCTCACGTTCAAGCGAATCGAAAATGATCACATCGTCAATCCTGTTCAGAAACTCAGGGGCAAAAGATTTTTTCAGGGCGCTCTCTATAACACTTTGTGCAATGCTTGAACTTTGCGCCTGCCTGGCACTAGTGCTGAATCCGACTCCTGCGCCGAAATCTTTCAATTGCCTTGAACCAATATTCGAAGTCATGATCACAATGGTATTCTTGAAATCCACCCTGCGGCCAAGACTGTCAGTCAGTTGCCCGTCATCCAATACCTGTAGTAGTATATGGAATATGTCGGGATGAGCTTTTTCAATTTCATCAAGCAGCACGATAGAGTAGGGGCGGCGGCGGACTTTTTCGGTGAGTTGTCCCCCCTCTTCATAACCTACGTATCCCGGAGGTGCACCAACAAGACGCGACACAGCAAACTTCTCCATGTATTCACTCATATCGATACGGATCAGTGCATCTTCGGTGTCGAAGAGGTAACGCGACAGTATTTTAGCCAGGTGGGTCTTGCCAACACCGGTTGGACCGAGGAAAATAAAAGTACCTATGGGTTTATTCGGATCCTTCAGGCCTGCGCGGTTCCGGCGGATAGCCTTCACCACTTTCCTGATGGCATTTTCCTGTCCTATCACCGATCCGCCAAGTTCCTGTTCCATGTTCATGAGGCGGGAACTCTCATTTTCGGCTATACGCTGAACCGGAACACCCGTCATCATGGCAACAACCTCGGCTACATTGTCTTCTGTGACCAACTGGCGGTTGATTTTGGAATCGTCTTCCCATTTCTGTTTCAATGCTTCCAGTTGGGCCTGCGCTTTCCTCTCGTCATCGCGGTAATGAGCTGCTTCCTCGTATTTCTGGCTCTTGATAGCCTTCATTTTCTTCTGCCTGATATCTTCGATAAGGGTCTCTGTTGTGACTATCTCAACCGGAACATGCATATTCGAAATGTGCACGCGTGCACCCGATTCGTCGAGGGCATCGATAGCCTTGTCCGGCAGGCAACGGTCGGTCAGGTAACGGTTGGTCAGGCTCACACAGGCATTGATAGCCTCAGGAGTATATTTTACAAGGTGATGGTCCTCGTATTTCTCTTTGATCTGGTTCAGTATGGTAACCGTCTCATCAGGTGACGTAGGATCAACAATGATTTTCTGAAACCTGCGTTCCAAAGCGCCGTCTTTTTCGATATACTGACGGTACTCATCCAGGGTTGTGGCACCAATACACTGTATTTCGCCCCGGGCTAAAGCCGGTTTGAACATATTGCTGGCATCCAGCGATCCGCTGGCATTACCTGCACCGACGATAGTATGGATTTCGTCGATAAATAAAATAATGTCCCTGTTTTTTTCAAGTTCATTCAGGACTGCTTTCATGCGCTCTTCGAACTGGCCGCGGTATTTTGTGCCGGCAACCAACGATGCGAGATCGAGCGTGAAAACTCTTTTGTTGAATAGGGCACGTGAAACTTTGCGTTGCACAATGCGTAAGGCAAGTCCTTCGGCAATTGCCGACTTACCTACACCCGGTTCTCCAATCAGAATAGGATTGTTTTTTTTACGGCGGCTCAGAATTTGTGAAATTCGTTCGAGTTCCTTTTCCCTGCCAACTATAGGGTCAAGACGGTTATCCTCCGCTGCCTTAGTAAGGTCACGACCAAAATTATCGAGTACAGGTGTCTTTGACTTGCTGTCGGCTGTTTTCTTCAGGTTCTCAATTCCGCCTCCTCCTTCGTCCGGGTCATCATCTTGCGATCCACCCGAAAGTTCATCCCTGGCCTCGGAATCCGTTTCGCCAAATAGCTTTTCCTTGTCTCCCTGGGATTGCGAGGAATCTTCACCTGTGATCAGGTAAGATTTAACTTCTTCTTTAAATAATTCGTAGTCCACGTTATATTTTTTAACCGAACGGGTTACCAGGTTATCTTCATCCTTCAGGATAGCCAGCATAAGGTGTTCGGTACCAATTAATTCACTATTAAAAAGTTTAGCTTCAAGATAGGTCAATTTGAGCGCCCGCTCAGCCTGCTTCACCAGGGGAAGATTGTCATTTACTTTGTTGCGGTTGGCAGGGTTTACGATGGCTGACTCTATAGTACGGCGCAATTCGGCCATATCAACGTTAAGGTAACCTAATATCCGGATTGCCAATCCTTCTCCTTCCCGAATCATTCCCAACAGGAGGTGTTCAACGCCTATATATTCATTACCAAGCCTGATAGCCTCTTCACGGCTAAAAGACAATACATCTTTAACTCTTTGTGAGAACTTTGCTTCCATGTATATATCGATCCTTTACTTACTAAATGGTTACTTAACTAAATCACATCAAAATTACAATATAAACGCACAAGTCCGTAAATAGTTTGCTGAAATCATTCACCTATTTCATCGTATACCTTCATTTTCAGGTATTTGATCTTATCAACAGGCAAATGTTAGAAACAGGAACGAAAAAGCTGAGAATTGCATTTTTTGTATCAAAATTTTCTGTACTTTCGTAGTTCTGTTGGAGATAACTTAAGTTGTTATAAATGAAGGGGTTAATAAATGGATGAGATTCAGGACGGGGAAAGAATACTACCTGTAAATATTGAAACGCAAATGAAAGGCGCCTACATCGATTATGCGATGTCGGTAATTGTATCACGCGCCCTTCCCGATGTTCGTGATGGATTAAAACCTGTTCACCGAAGAGTTATTTACGGGATGCTCGACCTGGTTGTTCTCTCGAACCGCTCGTATAAGAAGTCAGCCCGTATTGTCGGTGAAGTGCTCGGTAAGTATCACCCCCATGGTGATACATCCGTTTATGATGCCATGGTGCGTATGGCCCAGGATTGGTCGTTGCGCTACCCTTTGGTTGACGGGCAGGGTAACTTTGGTTCGATTGACGGCGACAGCCCTGCTGCCATGCGTTATACCGAAGTACGCCTTCGCAAATTAGCTGAAGAGTTACTTGCTGATATCGATAAAGATACGGTTGATTTTAAACTCAATTTCGACGATACCCTCGAAGAACCGACGGTTTTACCTGCCAAGATACCAAACTTGCTGATAAACGGTACATCGGGCATTGCCGTGGGTATGGCGACTAATATTCCGCCTCATAACCTGACTGAAATTATCAATGGCTGTATAGCATATATTGATGACAGGGAAATCACCATCGAAGGCCTGATGAAATTCATCAAAGCGCCTGATTTCCCGACCGGAGGTATTATTTATGGTTATGAAGGCGTAAGGGAAGCATACGAAACCGGGCGTGGCCGTTTAGTCATGCGCGGTGAATCTACCTTCGAAACCGACGAAAAAGGACGTGAAGCCATTGTATTTACCTCCATCCCATACCAGGTGAATAAGGCAGAGATGATCAAGAAGACTGCCGACCTGGTTAATGAAAAGAAAATTGAAGGCATTCATGATATACGCGACGAAAGCGATAGGAACGGGCTTCGTATTGTTTACGAACTGAAAAGAGACGCAGTTTCGAATGTAGTTCTGAATAAATTATACCAATATACGGCCTTACAGACCTCCTTCAGCACTAATGCGATTGCACTGGTTAAAGGACGTCCGTACCAGCTTAATTTAAAGCAACTGATAGGCCATTTTATTGACCATCGACACGAAGTCATCCTCAGGCGTACCCGTTTCGAACTGGCCGAAGCTCAAAAGCGCGCCCATGTGCTTGAGGGACTGCTGATTGCACTCGATAATATTGATGAGGTCATTGCCATAATCAGGGCTGCGGCTTCTCCCGACGAAGCCAGGACCAACTTAATGATGCGCTTTGCGCTAAGCGAGATACAGGCAAAAGCGATCCTGGATATGCGTTTGCAGCGTCTCACCGGGCTTGAGCGTGAGAAACTGAAAGAAGAATATGCCGAACTGATGAAAATCATCGCTTATTACCAAAGTATATTGGCCGATGAAGCTTTGCAATTTGGGATAATCAAAACTGAACTTACCGAGATAAGAGAAAAATACGGCGACGAACGTAAGACCCGCATTGAACTCAGTGCCAAAGATTTCAGGATCGAAGATACCATTGCCGATGAAACTGTGGTGATCACTATTTCCCACATGGGTTATATGAAACGCACGCCGCTTACTGAATACAGGCGACAGAGCAGGGGAGGACGTGGCGCACGCGGTTCGGACATACGCGAGGAAGATTTCCTCGAACACCTGTATATTGCAACTGCACATAACTATATGCTTTTCTTCACCGAAAAGGGTAAATGCTTCTGGCTCAGGGTTTATGAAATTCCGGAAGGAGGGAAGACCTCCAAGGGAAGGGCTATACAGAATATGCTGAATATTGAGGCTGATGATAAGGTAAGGGCAATTATTAACCTGAAAGACCTGAAAGATGACGAATATGTAAACAATAATTACATCATTCTTTGCACGAAAAAGGGAACTATCAAAAAGACTTCGCTCGAAGCCTATTCAAGGCCAAGGCTCAACGGTATAAATGCTATAAATATCAACGAAGGTGATCATTTGCTCGAAGCAAGACTTACCAACGGAAGCAGCGAAGTATTAATGGCTTTAAGGAGTGGAAGGGCAATTCGATTTAACGAGTCGACCGTGCGACCCATGGGCCGCAACGCAACCGGGGTGAGAGGCATAACGCTGGGAGGTAAAAACGACGAAGTAATTGGCATGATATGTGTGAATAGCCCCGAGGAGACCATTCTGGTTGTTTCGGAAAAAGGCTATGGCAAACGTTCAGACCTCGAAGATTACAGGGTTACCAACCGCGGCGGAAAAGGTGTTAAAACCATTAATGTTACTGATAAAACTGGTAGCCTGATTGCTATCAAGAATGTGACCGATACCGACGACCTGATGATCATTAACCTCTCGGGTATCATTATCCGAATGGGAGTGAGTGATCTGAGGGTAATGGGCAGGGCTACACAGGGCGTACGACTCATCAACCTGAAAGACGATGATGGCATAGCTGCTGTCGCTAAGGTTGAATGTGAATTCGAAGAACCTGAAGATGACGAACTGATGGATGCCAATGGATTGAGTGAATTTGAACCAGGTACTGATGTGGCTGAAGAAAGCGGCCCGGAAGTTCCTGCAAATGATGAGTAATACCTGAAAATAAGTTTAATATTATTAACCAAGTAAAGTAATTAAAACGTTAAAAGTTAAGGAAATGAAAAGAACTCTTGTTTTATTTGCCCTAATTATGCTGGTGAGTGCAGCTTTTGCACAAATGAAAAAGGACCGTACGTCAGCATACAATTATTGGATGAAGAAGGACCTGGTAAAGGCTAAAGAATTTATCGACAAAGCCGTTGCTTATCCCGAAGCTGCAACCGATGCCAAAGTCTGGTATTATAAAGGTGGTATCTACCTTGATATCCAGTTTTCGCCTGCGAAAGCCATTCTGGCACCTGATGCTGTGAATGTTGCGTATGAAGCCTACCAGAAAGCAAGCGCTCTCGATACGAAAGAGGAATATAAGACCGACATAGCAGCCCGTATGGCAGCCATTGGGGGTGAGTATTTCAACATGGGTATTGCTTTATTCCAACAGAATGATTTTAATAATGCAACACCCTTATTCGAAAAAGCCATTAATATCAGCAAGGAAAATCATACCATTGATACATTGGCTAATTATGCAATAGCTTTGTGCCTCGAAAAAAAGGCAGCTGTCGATACAGCCTTTAGAAATAAAGCCATCGAAAAATACAAATACCTTCTGGAAATTAAAATGAAAGAGGTTAGTTTATATAGTTCATTAGCAAATCTTTACAAAGAAGAGGGCGATATTGAAAAAGCATTAAAAACACTTGAAAATGGGATGGCAATATTCTGCGTTGGCCAACAATCTGTACCACAATCTACAAAAAAGGACATAAAGATCGGTATGACTAAAGAACAAGTTACTCAAATTCTTGGGAATCCTGAATCAATTAATAAAACTACTACAGCAACTGGAACAAAACAATTATTATTTTATTCAGGAAGTAAACTGAATATTAATATTAATGAAAAAGGAGTTGTTGATTATATTAATGATACTGATAATACCAATGCACCTTCAGCGACAACTAATCCATGTACTGCTTTAGTAATTGCTCAAGCAAACATTTATATTTCTACAAACCAGCATGCAAAAGCAATGTCAAGCCTTCTTGAAGCCAAGCAGAAAGAACCGAAAAATACATCCGTTTTATATGCAGTAGGAGTGACCTATGATTTACTTAAAAATGATGTTAAATTACCTGATGATGAGCGATTTAAGTATTTCAACCTGGCTATTTCTTCCTATAAGGAAACTATAGCGGTAGACTCCAATTATTTTGATGCACTGTTCAACCTGGGAGCAATTTATTTCAATAAAGGTGGCGAAGTAATAAACGAAGCCAACAAACTGCCAATCAGTGAAACAGTAAAATTTGATAAAATGCTTGCTGATGGGAATAACTACCTGAATTTAGCTTTGCCTTACCTTGAGAAATGCGAGAAGATGCAACCATTGGATAAGCCTACGCTTATTTCATTGAAAGAAATCTATACCCGTTTGAATAAGAAAGATAAACAGGCGGCGATCAACGCCAAGCTTAGTACATTATAATACCAGCTTAAAGTAATAGGGATCGGGCTTACCTGCTCCCTATTATTTTACATTTTCTATTTAACATAATATTAATTATGGGCAAAATGACAATATATAAATTCAGGCTCAAAAGAGTTTTTAAACTAGGATTCTGTGCTATCCTGCAATAAGTCATTGTATGGCAGGTCAAGCTGTTTTATATCCTGTATGGCACTTCCAGCGATGCCTTTGATTGATCCATGCATATCGATGGTATTGTTGATCACTTTTTCCAGTTGTTTCTCCCGCATTTTCCAGATCCTTTGCATGGCGCGTTTCTCGCTTTCAAGGTCCGACTGCATTTGAGTAAACCCTTCAACTATGGCCTCAATCTGCATCCTAAAGGTATTACTTGTAAGGAAATCATAAAGCAAGCTCATTTTATCACCCTTGTTTTCCTGCGATACCATGGCATTACTGACCTGGATAATTGATTCACGCAGAACCCTGCATAGTCCCTTGAACTCATCATATGTACATATCCATATACCATCTTTCAGACCCATACGATCCATATCCGAAGGCAATACCTCGGTTACCAGTAGCCCTATATCGGCACCTTTGTCGCGAATATCAGCTTTAAATTTCTCTATCCAACTGGGTTGGAAGTCCTTGGTTCGTTTGCTTTCGTAATAAATGGTGCCACAATTCTGCCTGGTACGGGTATTCACCGTCTGAATGCAATCCCCGCCACGGGCTCCTTTCTTAATTTCCTCGATCGTATCTAGCGGGAAACTGGCGGCAAGCCATTCCTCTATGGCCAATTCCTGCACTTCGCCCTGCAATTGCATGGAACCCTGCTCCTGCTTGCGTTTCATTTCTTCCGTCAGGCGTTTCTGATCTTCCAATTGCTTCTGCAATTCTTTCATTGCAAGCTCATTACGATCCTGTTCCGACTTGCGTATTTTTTCTTTTTCCTCCGTAATCTTCTGGCTGAGAGTGCGTTCGGCTTCAGCCATCACGCTTTCTTTTAATTCATCTTTTTCACGTTTAAGTCTTTCAATTTCAGCCCTGCTTCTGCTGAGTTCTTTCAGCTTTTCGGATTGCTCGAGCAGTTCTTTCTGCATAACTGCAACCTGTTCCGACTGTTCTTCGGTTATCTTTAATTTAAGCTGTTTTTCCATTGCCAGTCTTTCTTCTTTCAGTTTAGACTGCAGTTTATCCTGGAAAAGCTCATTTTCCTTTTGCTTTTTTTTTTCAAATTCTTCCTTCTGTAAATTCAGGATCTCAAATTCGGCATCAAATTTTTTCTTTTCTTCAGCTAACTGTGCAGTATACCGTTTCTTAAAATCATCCTCCAACTGGTGATATAGAATTTCATTAACATTAATTTCAGTGCCACACTTAGGGCATTCAATTTTTGTTTCCCGCTCCATCTGATTGATATTGTGATATTTAATTTATACCTGAACTGTTTATCAAGGTCTCATTTTATAAGCACTAACTTACAAAAAAAAAGCCCCGCTTGGCGAGGCTGTCTTTAGCAGTATGTTATTATTGCGGCTGAACGATCACAAGCCTGAAAATCTGGGTGTCAGGCCTGATTGTCTGTTGATCACTTTCATAGTAATCAATCGAGAAGACTCCACGTCGCATGGAATAATAATACCCTCCCTGGTAGGAATCATGATAAAAATACACGGGGACCGCAATCCAGAAATCCCCCGATTTGATATACAGGCTAACCATACCATTTTGAATTACATTTTCGGTAATCTCGGGCATTGACAAGTCAACAGCGAACCCATAACCTGGGCTTCCTTTAACCCCGTATTCCAGCCAATCCGCATTCTGAACTACAAAATTAACAGTTTGCATATCGGCATTCCCGCCATCTTTCTGGCAGGAGGTTGATAATAAGGATACGGCAATAAGAGTGATAAAAATGAGCCTTTTCATAGATTGCATTTTTGAATGAAATGTAAAAATAATCAAAAACCATTCCACGCCTGATGATCTTCGAGATATTTTTTAAATTTAGTCGTTCAAAAGAGGTAAAAGCAATCTTGGGTAATTTTTGTATTTTTACCATTCATTTTTTCCAGATTATCAGATTCGATGAAAAGACTGCGACATTCACTGGTATTATTTCTTTGTATAATCTTCGCAGGAATTGCTACAGGTTTTTTGCTTCCTTCCAGGGTTCATGTTGAACGCAGTATGCTGGTAAATGCTTCGCAGGAGCAAACGTTCAGGCAGGTCAATACTCTGAAAAACTGGGTGAAATGGTCACCCTGGCTACGGATGGATAGCGTGCAACAGCTAAGGTTTTCGGGCCCTGAAACCGGTGCCGGTGCAACCTGCCATTGGCTTGGAACCAACAAAAAATTAGGAAAAGGAAGTATTTCAATTCTGGCAAGCCAACCCGACGATTCGGTGATGTTGATCATGGATTTTGGCAAAAACGGCAAATCAACGGGCAAATTTTTTTTTCATAAACAGGATCTGAATACTAAGGTCATCTGGTGTTTCGACACAGACCTGGGAATTAATCCTCTTTCAAGGTGGATCGGACTGTTTTCTGACCGGATGATAGGCCCGGATTTGGAACAGGGTTTATTGAAACTGGCTAAAACAGTGGAAGCTTTAAAAACCGTGAATACCTATGAAATTTATACCATCGATGTTCCTGCCCGTGTAATACTAAGCATTCGCGATACCGCTTCCGGGGAAACTATTTCACCCAAATTGGCATTAATGTATGATACGATCTCCGGGTTTTTAAAAATGCGTGGCCTCTCCCCTGCTGCCGCCCCGATTGCAATCTATCACAATTTCACAGGAAACAGTTTTGATTTCGAAGCTGGCATACTTGTCAAATCAGAAGTCAAAACACCTTCCGGAATAAACTGCTTTGAGATTGGTGCTCAAAAAACAATCATGGTAAATCACTTTGGATCGTATAATTTAATTCCGGGAGCATACACAGCCCTTCAGTTTTATATTGAAAGCCATGGAATCCAGGTAATTGGCCCGCCTTGGGAGGAATATGTTACTGATCCCAATACGGAAGCCGATTCAAATAAATGGCAGACAAATATCTATTATCCTGTGAAATAGGATGTTATATTTTAGTTATTATTAGTAGCTGACTGTTAGTCCGTAATGATGATATAACCGGTTTGGCATCTTCATATCCCGGATTAATCCCTAGTGCATTTCCAAAATATTTAAAATATTTTGATATTATCCGGATGAATAATGAGAATATTTACTAATTTGCAGGGATAAATCGGAATCTCCGTTTATTAATACCAGACTTTATATGGCAGAAGACTCACGCGAATTACCCCGGATTATTGAACAGGACCCATGGCTGGAACAGGCTGCAGGCGATATTATTGCCCGCCATGACAGGTTTGTGGCAAAACTCGGCCTTATTGAGGGTTTTTCAGGCACTATAGAGCAATTTGCATCAGCATATGAATACCTGGGCATACATTTTATTAAAGCGGAAAATTGCTGGATATACCGTGAATGGGCTCCCGCTGCTCACGGCTTATTTCTTTGCGGTGATTTTAACAACTGGAATCAATATTCTCACCCTTTGCAAAAAAAAGAAAACGGAATATGGGAAATCATGCTCAATGCCAGCTTTTACGAGTCAACTTTTATACATGGAAGCAAAATTAAAGTACTGGTAAAGAGTGCTATAGGTGACCAATTGCGAATTCCGGCTTTTATAACCAGGGTTGTGCAGGATGAAGATACCAAGAATTTCAGCGGGCAGCTCTGGTTTGCACCTGAATTTCACTGGGGAAAAGATGATTTTGATATACGCAAACTGGGCGATCTTTTCATTTACGAGGCTCACGTGGGAATGGCCCAGGAAAAGGAAGGACTGGGAACCTATAACGAATTTACCGAAAAAATCCTCCCCAGGATCAGGAAAGCCGGTTATAACGCAGTGCAACTTATGGCTATTCAGGAACATCCCTACTATGGGTCATTCGGCTACCACGTTTCCAGTTTCTTTGCTCCCTCTTCCCGCTTCGGAACTCCCGAAGACCTTAAAACACTCATCAGCACGGCCCATAGCATGGGGATAGCCGTGATTATGGACCTGGTACATTCGCACACAGTTAAAAACCTGAATGAGGGACTAAATCTGTTCGACGGCAGTGAAAACCAATATTTTCATGCAGGCGCTCGTGGCGAACACCCGGATTGGGATTCAAAACTTTTTGACTACGGCAAAACAGAAGTATTGCAGTTTCTGCTTTCGAATATTCGCTATTGGTTGAAAGAGTTTCATTTTGACGGTTTCCGCTTTGATGGTGTAGGGTCGATGTTGTATTTCCATCATGGAAATGAGCCTATCGACTCCATCGACAAATATTTTACACAGGGCGTAGAGTATGATGCAGTGACTTATCTGCATCTGGCTAATTACCTTGCACATATTATTAATCCACAGGCAGTTACTATTGCTGAAGATGTTTCAGGCATGCCCGGTTTGACCTCCCCGGTCGAAGACGGAGGCATAGGTTTTAATTTCAGACTTGGAATGGGAATACCTGATTTCTGGATCAAATACCTGAAAGATGTACCGGATGAGCAATGGAATATGGGTGAAATGTGGCAGGTATTGAACGACAGGCTACCTTATGTAAAAACTGTGACATATTGCGAATCACACGACCAGGCCCTGGTAGGCGATAAAACAATCGCTTTCAGGCTAATGGATAAGGAGATGTATTTCAATATGCAATCGTCGGACGAGAATTTCGTGGTCGAGCGCGGAATTGCCTTGCATAAAATGATCCGGCTTCTCACCATATCATTAGGCGGACAGGCTTACCTGAATTTTATGGGTAATGAATTTGGTCATCCCGAGTGGATTGATTTCCCACGCGAAGGAAATGGTTGGAGTTACCAGCATGCCCGCCGGCAATGGTCCCTGATGGACAATCCCTTGCTGAGGTATCACTACTTGTCTGATTTCGACCGTGCCATGATTAAAACTATAAAAGAGGCCAAATTGCTTAGCACCCTTTATGCTAACCAGGTCAATTGCGATGAAACCAATAAATGCCTGATATTTGAAAGGGCAGGATTGATATTTCTTTTCAACTTTCATGCCAGCGGTTCCATTCCGGGATATGAATTTAATGTTCCGGAACCAGGTGAATATAAAATCATCCTTAATACCGACCATTCCAGTTTCGGCGGCCATGGACGCATCGATGAGGATATGCGCTATTTAGCCCGTTATGATGAAACCACTTCGACTTACCGGATCAGCATATACTTTACCTGCCGGACGGCTCTCGTGATTAAAAAAGTTAAAACCACATCCTGAGAACAATAAATTTTTGTTAATTTATCAAAAAAGGTATGTTTTTTTCATTTTCTTCCGTATAATTGTGGTAGTTTTTGGAATAAAAAATATAAAGATACATGCAAACTAATCGTAAAAAGCTGATAATCAATTTCGCGAATGTCACTCCCGAACTTATGGAAGCCATTCGTAAAAAGTATCCTACAGGTTGGATCAATCATACTATTAAAGTACCAATGGCAGGTGGAGCCTTCTTTTTTGCCATAACACTTGATACCGAGGAGGCTAGTTATCTTATCAAAGTACCTGTGAAAATTGATACCAAATCGGATAAAGATGAGGATTTCTTCGACTCGGCTCTTGACATGAAGGAGTCGGATGAAAGGGAGGAAGATGATGAAGAAAAGGAAAAAACCAACGAGAAAGAATCAGAGGAATAATGAAATTTAATCTTGTTAACATCTTTTAACAATGATTATATATCATTATTTGTGAGATAATAATACTTTAGCCCCTGTAAATAATCAAACAGCATTTTTTTTCTTGCCATAATTAAAAAACACTTAAAAGAGAGGAATTCCACCTCTCTTTTTTCTTTTTTGCCTCGACAGTAAAATGATTTATCTAAAAAAGCAATGGGGAACCATCCTGTCGGATCGTTCCCCATTTCACTTACAGCAACCTTAGCTGCTGCTTGTGACCGGTGTTTGCTTTGCGGAATTCACTGATGTCAAACTGTTAGGATTGCCCAGCGGTTGTTCAAAGCTGATGACAAGCATCGAACTTTGTTTTTTCCGGCACTGGTTTCATACTGTAGTTTTCTTCACGGGGAAGAACTTTCAGAATAATACCGGGCTTTCAACCTCGTCCTTTTCAGGATTAAGCTTTTGGCCACGCCTAAGCGTTGTCGGTTCCTGCATTCGAAGCGTTGGTTGATGCCTCTCCCGTAGGTTCGGTAACTCCTGTAGGTACCCGGAATTGTGACATCCCTAGGTTCCCCGGCTCGCTGGGTTAGTCTTTTTCCTTGCGGATTATCCTACCCCTGCTCCGGTCGGATCGTCGCTGCTGTTTCCAGATGCGTTTCTCCAGCCGTGTGCCGCGCTTCGGCGATCGTGGGAACCTGGCAAACATAAGGTTTGCACCTTTTGCTTGTTGCGTTCCTGCATGCAGATATCATCAGGACTTACTGCAGCGAGGGTTTCAACTTTTTACTGATCATGTTTTGCAACCTGATTTTCAATTGTTGCAGGGTTTCAAATGTGTTTCGTTTCCGATCCGTATTTGTAATCCTTTTGCCCTAAACATCTTTCGATGCGCCTGTTCTGGTTTCACTTTCGATCAGCCTGCCCAGGGTGCTGCTTGCCTTCTGACTCTTTCATGCATTCCGGCTTTCAGATCAGCATAGGGAAATTGCTCTTGCGAGCCATTTTCTTCTGCTTTTCAGGGTTTAGCACCTCCCTCCTTCTCAGGAGTTTGATTGCCTCTCCGGGCCGGTTACCATGATCTCGTCCGGTGAAATAAAGGTACAACTTTCACTACCCCTGTGTCAAGTATTTTTAAGGAAATCACTTCACGAAAAACTCACATGAGTTATGAACATTTGTTAATAACTCAATAGGATTATATGTTATTGTTATAGAAGTATTTATGCGTAATTTTAATAAATAATAGGATGAAATTCAAGAACAGGTTTGCCTTTTTTAATACTTTTAACCAGGCAGCTAAGCTTTTCCCGTGTTTCCAGTTGCTTTATTTCTTTGCGGGATAAGGGCAGATCGATGCCTGCTCCATTCATCTCCCTCACAATCAGGATATGCGGGTCAGATGGATCTGCAAAACCCAGGATGTCGAACAGATAAATTTCACCTTCCTTGTAGAAGGGATGTTCGGGTTCCAGGAAGATTCTGCCTGTACAATTAATCCTGTCGATTTTACAATTAATCAGGCCGCCTGTTGCAAATCCATAGTTTTCGTAGTATGACGCTGGCATAAAGTGCTTTAATCCATTTATATCGACCAGCACATAGTACCAGGCATCGTCCTGCAATTGCATCAGGTTATGAATCCGGAAAGGGTACCATTGCCCTTCGGATAGCAGTACTTTACCTGAATCATATCCCGGGTAGTGCATTGAACTCTTATTATGGTGCACAAAGTTAGGTTTTCATGGCCTATTTTCCATGATTTTTCGGCAGATAAGGGGTTAACTCAGGCCTAATTCTCCCTGCTGACTTTTCGTATTCCTTTTAATTTAACCAGTTTCCCAATTATCAGGTTGAGATGCGCTTTGCCGTCGACATTGACCATAATGGATCCGTCGAATTTACCATTGTATGAATTCAGGTTTATAGACCGTATATTCGCTTTCAGATCGCCTGACACCACGTTAGTAATATCACTCAGTATGCCTGCCTGGTCGTTACCGCTTATCCGGATGGTTGCCACATAGGATGTCTGTTCCGACATTTCGGCCCAGCGTGCCTGCAAAACCCTGTAATGATAGCGTTCGGACATTTCGGCGGCATTGG
This sequence comes from Bacteroidota bacterium, assembly GCA_037128115.1. Classification (GTDB taxonomy): domain Bacteria; phylum Bacteroidota; class Bacteroidia; order Bacteroidales; family UBA4417; genus UBA4417. The sequence goes on along the minus strand of JBAXXB010000025.1, from coordinate 8,050 downwards.
TACAGTTGGTCCGGTGGATTTTAATGCCTTCAGAAACAGTCACAAATCCGAAAATCTCATCCCCTGAAACCGGGTGGCAACAACGGGCAAATATTACATCAGCTAAAGGGGTAGTGTCGTTAATAATGACCAGGGGCTTTTGTTTCCCCTGTTGCTTCTGGTTGACATCAATTTTTGTGAAAGCCTTCAGCATGGGCCTGGGTTCCTCCGTTTTTACCATGGGTTGAAACGCTTCCTTAATTTTCTGAATATCATACTTGCCCTCGGCCAGGCCATGGAACATATCGAGAGCGCTGGCGGCTTTAAAAAACATCACTAATTTATTGCCGATATCATCGTTGTAGTCGATCTTTAACTGGCCCAGTTTGCGCATCAGCAGGTCTTTGCCTGTTTCTGACTGGGAAAATTCAGCATCTTTCAGTATCCGTTTAATCTTGGTAATTGCCTTAGACGTGGTTACCCAATTCAGCCAGTCGATGTTGGGTTTCTGGTTTTTCGCGGTGGTTACTTCAACGCGGTCCCCGGTTTTCAGAACGTATTTTAAAGGTACAAACAGGTTATTGACCTTTGCCCCACTACACTTCTGACCAACTTCGGTATGTATATCAAATGCAAAGTCGAGCACGGTAGCCCCGGTGCGAAGTTTTTTCAGGTGGCCTTCGGGGGTAAAAACAAAGATGTGGTCGGAAAAAACTTTAGTTGCAGCCGTCCGGGCTATTTCGTCGTCGCCGGGAGTGTAGTTTTCGAGAATGGCACGAATATTACGAAGCCATTCATCAGCCGACGATTTCGCCCCTTTCTGCTCTTTGTACCTCCAGTGGGCAGCCATGCCTTTTTCGGCATGATCATCCATCCTGCGCGTGCGTATCTGCACTTCTACCCAATTATTCCCAGGAGCCTCAACCGTAACATGCAACGATTCGTATCCATTGGTCCTGGGAGCCGAAATCCAGTCACGAAGCCGCGAAGTATTAGGCGGGTATATATCAGTTACATGGGAATATGCTTTCCAGCAATCTGCTTTTTCATTTTCCGCGGCGCTGTTGAGTATGATCCTGATGGCAAAGAAATCGAAGACTTCATCAAATTCGATCTCCTGCTTCTTCATTTTTGAATATATGGATGGAATGGCTTTGGTGCGGGCTTTGATTTCAAAATCAAGACCACCAGCCTGCAGGCCTTCACGTATAGGCACTATAAATTCTTCAAAATACTTTTTCTGCTCCTGCGCCGTATCCTGAATCTTCTTCTCAATACTATAGTATACTTCAGGGATGGCATTTTTCATGGCCAGATCATCCAACTCGGATTTTACCTTGTACAGCCCAAGGCGATGAGCCAGGGGTGCATAAAGATTGGATGTCTCTATCGAAACCTGCTTCTGTTCCGGTTCAGGGAGCAGATGAATATTACGCATCAGGTTAATACGGTCAGCCAGTTTAATCAGCAATACGCGGATATCACCTGACAAGCTTAACAAAAGCTGTATAAAATTCTCAGGCATGATGGATATCTTATCCATCCTGATACCAGAGATCTGCTGAAGTTTCAGTAGAATGTTCAGTGTATCTTTCCCGAATTTCCTGCCGAATGCTTCGCTTTCGGGAGGAGTGGAAAGGGGTATTTGTTGCAATAAAGCTGCCAGAATACTCGTGGTGTCCAGGCCCATTTCATCCGCACAAATTCGTGCAACCGAAACAAAATGAACGAGTTGAAATTCACCATGTAAATTCCTGGAACTGCCAAAATTTTGCAATACTTCGATAAATGCCTGCTTGATCAGCATTCGGTTGCTACGCTCGCTGATTAAGGCACAGGAATCAATTAGTTCCCTATACAACAATTTATATTTTTGATTGTCTGAAAGCTCCTTGCCTGTCATAGTCTTAATTATTCTATCTCTAAATAACAAATTTACGATCAAAAGGGACAAAAAAAGCCCGGAAATTTACCGGGCTTAAAAATTCGTCTAGGTTTTTACTCTATCTATTCGCCCTGTTTACCACTTTTTGCGGCAGGATGCTGGTTCGGGTCGCTTATAGAATCACGCATACGGGTATCCGCCTGGATATTCTGAAACTTATAATAATCCATGATGCCCAGGTTCCCATTTCGGAATGCTTCGGCGATTGCTTTTGGAATCTCGGCTTCGGCAAGAATAACTGCCGCCCTGGCTTCCTGGGCCTTGGCTTTCATCTCCTGTTCGTTGGCTACGGCCATGGCCCTGCGTTCTTCGGCTCTTGCCTGGGCGATATTCTTGTCAGCATTGGCTTGGTCCATTTGTAGCATGGCGCCTATATTTTTGCCTACATCGATATCAGCAATATCGATTGACAGAATTTCAAATGCGGTTCCTGAGTCGAGACCTTTTGCCAGCACTACTTTGGAAATAGTATCGGGATTGGCCAAAACGTGTTTATGGTTCTCAGCCGAACCAATGGAAGAAACGATTCCCTCCCCTACTCTGGCAAGCACGGTTTCTTCACCCGCTCCGCCAACCAGTTGTTTTATATTGGCACGAACTGTTACCCTGGCTTTGGCTATTAGCTGAATTCCGTCCTTCGCGACTGCTGCAACGGGAGGAGTATCCAGGATCTTGGGGTTGACCGACATTTGTACCGCTTCAAAAACATCGCGCCCGGCCAGGTCGATGGCTGTAGCCGATTTATAGTCCAGTGGAATATTAGCCTTATCGGCTGAAATCAAGGCATTCACTACCGATTTCACCCTTCCGCCAGCCAGGTAATGTGCCTCTAACTGATCCCGGGAAAGGGAAAGCCCTGCCTTGGTTGAAGTGATGAGTGCCGAAACAATAACCGAGGGTGGAACTTTGCGCCAGCGCATAAAAACCAGCTGTATCAGCGAAATCCTTACACCCGACAGCAAGGCGGTAAACCATAATCCGACCGGGATAAAGTAAAAAATGATCCACAACCCGACCAAACAGGCTATGCCAATGGCAACAAAAGAATACATGGGTGTCATACTTTTGATTTTTTAGTGGTTACAATAATTTTATTATCCTTAACAGAAATTACGACGATCTCTTTTTCCTGGTCTATAAATTCGCCGTAGGTGTGTACTTCAATGATCTGGTCGTTGATCATAGCCTTACCTGTAGGCGCAAGCCTCGACATGGTAAGACCGGTATCCCCTTCGTTGAATTCCATGCCTTCCCTGAGATCAAGTTTGCTATCACTGTTGGTTTTTAATGCCATACGTTTCCATGTTCCTGCTTTAAACGAAAAATAGAGTCCTACAATCGTAATTAAAACAGTGGATGCCAGGGTAATATGACCGGCTATAGACCCTTTGGAAGCATATGCCTGCCATAATCCTGTGAAAAGGAGCCCAAAACCTGCTATTCCAGCCAGTGTCGAACCCGGAATAACGAGTACTTCAAGCAAAAGGAAAAGTAATCCGAGAACAATGAGGATAATAATTAATAGCCAGGACATAAAGGTTTGAATTAATAAACGAAATACACTTGGTAAGCAGTACCGTTTGATTCTCAGCTAAATTAGGCTTTTTACAAGGGAGTTACCTTGTTTCAAGAAAAAATTTACAACTATTTAGCTTTCACTCCCAGCTTTTTGGTCGCGGGAACTGCAGACGGCTTCTGTTGTGTCGGTGCCACAGCCGGTTTCTGCTGGGTCGACGGAGTACTGCTGCTTTTTATCCCGGTTCCCTGGCCTGCCGGATTAAAAACAAAATATTTTTCAGCCTCGGGCAGAAATGCCTGCACCTGAGCAATACGGCGTTCATCACTGGGGTGGGTACTCATAATTTCGGGTGGCTTTGTTCCTCCGGCTTTCGACATATCCTGCCAGAAAGATACTGCCCTTTCGGGATTATAACCTGCCATTGCCATGAACACAAGGCCCAGTTTATCCGCTTCCAGTTCATGCTGACGCGAATAAGCCAAAATGCCCAGTTGCGAACCTACACCAAATGACGACATAAAGATATCCCTTGTTTGTTGTGGCTTTTGCTGCATGAAAACCTCCAGCCCAATTCCGGCTGCTTGTATTGCCAGTTCCTGGCTCATCCTTTCATTGCCATGATCGGCTATTGCGTGGGCAATCTCATGTCCCAAAACTACGGCCAGTCCAGCATCGTCCCGGGTTAAAGGCAAAATCCCGGTATACACTACTACCTTTCCTCCTGGCATACACCATGCATTTGCTTCTTTACTGTCGACTACATTAAATTCCCATTTGTATCCGGCAATTTTCGAAGCTAATCCATTGTCTTTCATATATTTTTCAACAGCCTGGCTTATTCGCACGCCCACTGCTGTCACCTCCGATGAGGCATAAGTCGGAGGATTTATTGCCGGATTTTGCTTTAGAAACGAAGTGTAATTCGACTGCCCCATTTCCATCATCATGCTGTTAGGCAGAAGTTTAAGCTGCTTACGGCCGGTAATGGGAACCTTTGAGCAGGAAATAATCACTAATCCCAGCAAGATTACAAAAGAATTTTTCAGATATTTATTCATGTCAATATAGTAAAGTCAGGCTAAAACAGTGGATATTCCCCTGCTGTTGAGTTCGTTATTCATTGGGGTAAGTTCGCTGAAAGTGCCCGATTTTATGCCGCACTTCCCTTTGAAATGAGCTACCATGGCACATTGTTCAGCCTGATCCGGTTCATGGTCACAAACTTCAATCAGGCTATCGATGATATAGTCAAACGAATTTACATCGTCGTTAAACAAAACCAGTTCCATTCCAGTGCTAATGGATTCCGACGTTGAATCTGAAGGTCGTAATTGCTGTTTTTTCATAATTTCTTGTAATGGTGCAAAGATACAACTTAGAGAAATAATTTTAACTTTCGGTGGATTATATTTGCAGGCTTCTTAATTTAATCATTTTGTGCGGTTTTGGCTATTTATGCAAGGCTGGAACACTCTCATAGGTAGTTCTTAATTCAAATTCCGTAAGCAGCATTCCAATCTCACTTCTCAATTTATTTACAACTACCACTAATTGAAATATTTAGAATAATCATGGATTTTATTACTAATTGCAGACACAATAAAACAAATGGCTGGCTGTTAAGGTTTATATGATAATAGAAATACTGCAATGAATTTAAGTTTTGGTTCAGATGATGAAATCCGTTTGTTCACAGGTAAACTGAAAGAAGAACTTCTTTCGGTTCTCCCCGGGGTGGAAGCTCACCTGCGGCTCGCCCCTGAAATGCGTGTCCAGGACCTGAAACTGGGCCAAACACCGGTTGATGCCATCGAAAGCGCTGTACTCATTATTTTGTATCCTTTTCAAAACCGTTTGAATACTGTAGTCATATTAAGAAATGAATACGAGGGTGCTCACTCGGGGCAGATCAGCCTTCCCGGCGGAAAGGCAGAGAAATCGGATACCGATTTTATACACACTGCTTTGCGCGAAGCGGAAGAAGAAATTGGAATTAACCCCGCTGAAATGGAAATCCTCGGAACCTTAAGCCTCTTTTATGTGAGGCCCAGCAATTTTGTAGTTTATCCTGTCATTGCCTATTGTGCCCGCCGGCCTGACTTCAGCCCGGATCCCATTGAAGTACAACGTATCATAGAAATTGACATCCTCAATGAGATCAATTTTAGTAAAATCGCAACCAGGACCTTTAACTTTAAAAATACTAACCCGGTTATAGCTCCGGGTTTCCCGGTCGGAGGCGAATTTATGTGGGGTGCTACTGCAATGATATTCAGCGAATTGATGCATGTAATCAACAGCGTGGCAGAAAGAATGAACCCCAAATCTTCTGCTTAAGGCAGAATTTTTATTTCGGTATGCATTTCCGCAGTTTTCGATAACATGGCCGAAACACCACAGTATCTTTCTTTTGACAGGGAAACCGCTTTCTCCAGTTTATCCATGGGAAGATCATCGCCCTGAAAACAATACACCAGGTTAATCTGGTTATACACTTTTGGATGCTCATCCGTGAGTTCAGCGGATATCTCCATCCAGAATTTTAAGGGGACAATTTTCATTTTTGCCAGGATAGAGATTACATCCATTCCGGTACATCCACCTAAACCGGCCAGGAGCAGTATTTTGGGTCGGGCCCCCTGATCTCCCCCCCCTGAAGAAGCATCGGCATCCATCATAATCTGATGCCCGTTGACAGCCGCTTCGAATGCCATATTGCTTTGCCAGGTAATTGTTGCTTGATGTGCCATTGTATTTATTGTTAGATTTATAACTATTTGAAAAGAATAATCTTAGCGATTTGAAACCCTATCTTGATTTATAAACGATTTTTCCGTCAACCAGGGTATACAGCACTTTCGTTTCAGTGAGCTGACTTTCTGGTATTCGTATAATATCTTTATCCAGTACGGTGAAATCAGCCATTTTTCCGACTTCGATGTTTCCTCTTTCCTTTTCGGTGAATGAAGCTTTTGATGCCCAGCAGGTTATACTTTTAAGCGCATCCATTCGCGATAAGGCATTTTCCATCATATAACCTTGCGCCGGTTCCCCTTGCAGGTCCTTCCTGGCTACCGCTGCGTAAAAGGTATGCAACGGTGCTATGCCTTCGATCGGGAAATCTGTGCCATTGGGAATCCAGCCATTTTGCAACAGCAGGCGATGATAGGCATATGCGTTTTTAACACGTTCAGGTCCAAGGCGATTGCCTGCCCAGTCCATATCCGATGTGGCATGTGTGGCCTGTACGGAAGGAATGATGCTATATTTCCCGAAGAGCTCGAAATCATTTTCATTCACCACCTGGGTATGCTCAACGCGCCAACGACGATCATTCCCTGGTTTTAAAAATTGGCTGTAAGTATGCAGAACCATACGCACAGCTGAATCGCCTATCGCATGCGTGTTTACCTGGAACCCGCACTCAGAGGCTCTTTTGCAGACAGTTGCAAGTTCACCGGCTGTAATGGTTAATAGACCCTGGTTAGGCGAATCATCGGAATACGGACTTAACAGACAAGCTCCCCTAGATCCCAGGGCTCCATCCGCGTACATTTTAACAGCCCCGACTCTGAGGAAAGAAGTTTGAAAAAACGGGGTCTTCATGAAAAATTTAAAATTCTCCTCGTTTGGGCTGATCCAGGCATCGATGCGCAAGGTAATCTTCCCTGCTTTTTGCAACGAATCGAGCAATAAAATCTCCTTCTTGTTTAACCCGGCATCTGTCACAGCAGTCAATCCCGCAGCATGGCATTTTTGTGCGGCTGTAACTAATAGTTCTGATATTTCCTTTACCGACGGCAATGGAATGGCATTCCTGAGCTTATCCGTCATGCCTTCCAGGAAGATGCCTGTGAACTTCCCGTTCTTAATCACAGATTCACCTGGCTTACCCGGGAACGTAATTCCTGAGGCTTTTATAGCAGCATCGCTGGCAAGAACCGCGTGACCATCAATTCGGGTGAGTACTACCGGAATTCCGGGGAAGAGTTGGTTGAGCAATGTATTATCCGGGAATACTTTCTCCGGCCAGTTATTCTGATCCCAGCCCTGACCAATGATCCATCCCTCCAGGTGAAGCTGCCTGTATTTTTTCAGAATATCCAGTACTTCGCCGAAAGACCTGGCCTGCGAAATGTCAGCGTATCTCAGCCCAAGTGCAAAACCGGTAAAATGAGCATGTGCGTCAGTAAACCCAGGGTAAATGAAGGCGCCGGCTAAATTAATAGTATCAGCAGCTTCAAATTTGTTCCTGATCTCAGATTCTGAGCCTATGGCTGTAATAATGCCATCTTTGATGGCTATACAATTTACACCATCAGCAACACTATCGGGAGAATAAATTTTTGCATTGTAGATAACAAGGTCAGCCTTACTTTTCTGATTGTAACAAGATTCAAGGCTCATGATTATCGATATTGACAGTATTAAAATAAGTGAAAGTCTTCCCTGATTGTGCATAGTACTGGTCCTGTTTCGTATCGTGAATAAACAAAGTAAAAGTAATATTTACTTTTAGATTTCTCTGCAAAGTATAAATTTATAGGCTATTAACTTCTGTTTTCCATGGAGAAATTTATCGACACACCATTGGATTTTAGGATTCA
>JBAXXB010000024.1:0-25706 GCA_037128115.1 Bacteroidota bacterium | reverse complement strand
CTAATGTTTTGAAATTATTGCAGTAAGTTTTACACTTAAACAATTTGAACTAAAACGCATATAAAAAAAGAGGCCCTTGCCTCTTTATAACGGCTCTCACACCGTTACAAAACTAAGGTGCGCTAACACCACGACAAAGGCTCTTTTAAAGCCTTATCGGTGTTAGCGCACCTGTTTTATTTGTGAGAGAATGCAAAAGTAGAAAACTTTAACATAACCAACCATATGAAAGCACCATTAACTTATTACGGAGGTAAACAGACATTAGCTCCTGAAATTGTAAAACTTATCCCAATCCACACACTTTACTGTGAGCCTTTTTGCGGCGGGGCTGCTGTATTTTTCCAGAAGCCAAAAGAAGATAGCCAGGTCGAAATATTAAATGATACCAATCGAGAGCTTATTAATTTCTTCCAGGTATGCCAGAATGACTTTGTAAGCCTCGAAAAAGAAATCAGAATAAGCTTGCACAGTCGACGTTTATTTGCTGATGCATCAGTTATCTATAATAATCCTCACATGTTCTCAGAGCTCAAGAGAGCATGGTCAGTGTGGGTATTATCAGTACAGGGATTTGCAGGTATTATGGATGGATCATGGGGATATGATAAAGCTAAGCGTATCACCAGCAAAAAGATCAATAATAAACGTGAGTCATTTACCGAGGAGCTTGCATATAGGCTTCAGGAGGTTCAATTAGAGTGTACTGATGCTATTCGTATCATAACCAGTCGTGATACTAAGGACTCACTATTCTATTGCGATCCACCGTACTTCAATAGTGACTGTGGGCATTATGATGGATATACTAAGGAGGATATGGAGATGCTTCTCAAAACACTTTCTAAAATAGAAGGTAAGTTTATATTAAGTAGCTATCCGAGTGATTTACTTAACGAGTACACAGCTATACATGGCTGGCATCATAAGCACTGGATCAAGAACGTAAGCGTAAATAAGGGCTCAGGAGGCGGCAAAAAGAAGACGGAGGTACTTACGGCCAACTTTGAGTTGATAAGCATTTAAAGGGGAATAAAAAAGGGGGTTAAATAGTCTTTAACCCCCTTTGCAATAAAGACTGATTTGTCAGCGTTTTATCTCACAATTCATTTTATAAATGTATTACAATTCGTTTTTTCGATTATACATAACATCTATAACTGATTTTTCCAGGCTGCATTTCCATAACCAACTTTCCGGTTATTTGTATTCAAAAATAGTTAAAATAGTTGTCTTCCGCATAAACACCAACTGCATGCTTAAGAAAAAGCCTATTTGTACACATCTTAAAGAAACTCTATCTTTATCAACTAATTTCCAAAAGGCAAGTTAAAAACCACTATTACCTTGAAATCCATGAAAGTATTCCTCTGTATCATACTGTTAATCTGTGGAATAGGCAAGCTATCCGCACAGTCAAAAATTGACCCTAGAGAGATTAAAGATAAAATGCAATGGTTCGCTGATGCCAAACTCGGCATATTTATCCATGCCGGCATTTACTCTGTTGATGGAATTGACGAATCCTGGAGTTTTCATAACAAAAAAATAAGCCATACAGACTACATGAAGCAACTTAAAGGCTTCACGCTCAAGAATTATAGCCCGGCATCCTGGGCCGATCTGATCAGGGAAAGCGGTGCCAGGTATGCCGTAATCACAACAAAGCACCACGATGGCGTGGCCATGTATGATACCCGTATGGATGACCTGAGCATTGTTAAATCCACACCTGCCGGCAGGGATATGATAACGCCTTTCTTTGATGAACTCCGGAAACGCGGTATCAAATGTGGTGCTTATTTCTCGCTTATCGACTGGTCGCACCCCGATTACCCCGGTTTCCTGAAGGATAGTTCCAGGTATAAAGTTGAAAATGACTATGAACGCTGGAACAGGTTCAGGCATTTCTTCCAGGGGCAGATAAAGGAGATCAGCAATGAACTAAACCCCGACCTCTGGTGGTTTGATGGTGACTGGGAGCATAGTGCCGAACAATGGGAATCGGAAAAAGTACGCAACATTATATTATCCGCAAACCCGGAAGCTATCATCAACGGCCGCCTTCAGGGCTATGGCGATTATGAAACCCCGGAGCAAAATTTTCCGGTTTCACGGCCTAAATTCAGCTGGTGGGAATTATGCATGACATCCAGCGAAAACTGGGGTTTTCACTTCGATGACATCTGGAAAACGCCTTATGAGGTGATCACCATCTTCGTAGATGTAGTTTCGAACGGGGGGAACCTGTTGCTGGATTTCGGTCCGAAGGAAGACGGGAGTATTGCTGAAGAACAGATACATTTATTAAAGGAGTTGGGCGCCTGGAACAAGAAAAACGGTGAAGCCATCTTTAATACCCTAGGAGGAATTCCCCAGGGTCATTTTTATGGTCCGACCACCCTATCGCCTGATTCCACCGCATTGTACCTGTTTTTGCACGGGAAGACCTGCGGACAGATTATGGTGAAGGGTCTGGTCAACAAAATCGATGAAATAACGGTGGTCGGAAATGGCACAATATTGCAACACAAGGTGGTAGGTAAAATCTCCTGGAGCCCTGTTCCTGGCCTGGTATATATTGATGTACCGGAGAATGTACTGGATAAATATGTTACTGTACTAAAACTGAAACTGGATAAGCCTGTAAGACTCTACCGGGGACAAGGTGGTTTTAATTGATACAGGATTGGGAAAACCAGGTCAATACAATTAGTACACGAGCCTTTCCCGAGGCACTCCTATTTTTGTTCGCATAGCTTTATCGGAAAGCACTTCCTGACGGAAGTGACAGAGCTACAACCTGCCATAATTAATTATACCATTATTGAACCCGGAAGTGAGAAATTAGTGAGATTCGATTTCTTTCGATTCACAGTGCTGACTTCTGACGGAATAACGCTCCGAATTATTCAAAATCAGGCATTTAATGAGTTACTTAGTAATACCCTTCAAATAGCGGATGGCCCTTCAATGATTTATACCCAAAGCCACACAGCAGGCTATAATATCACGCTTTCCCTCATTCCATGAGATAAACTGGCACATAATAGGTTTAACCGGTTTAGTATAAACAACCTGTTATTGAACTCCTGCTAAACAATTAATCCATCCTCTTTAGCCAAAGATTAAACAAAATGGCTTTGGCTGTGTTTATAGTTCACTGATTTTGTAAAAGCACTAATGATTAAATATTCGATTAAAGATCTGGAGAAAATAACAGGCATAAAGGCACATACCATTCGTATCTGGGAGAAAAGATACGGGATAGTGGAGCCTTCGCGCACCCTGACAAACATCCGTTTCTATTCGGATGAAGATCTGCGTCGTTTGATGAACATAGCCATTCTTAACAAATACGGCTATAAGATTTCGAATATTCAGAGTATGAATAAAGAGGAGATCTGCAAAAGCGTAGCAGATTTGACTCACCAGGATACAGACAACGACCACCAGATAGACAACCTCGTTATGTCAATGATTGAATTGGATGAACAAAGGTTCGACAAAATCATTTCATCCGCCATAATCAAGCAGGGTTTTAATTATACTTTTGAAAATTTACTGTCCCGATTCCTGCAAAAAATAGGCATTCTCTGGCAGACAGGCTCAGTGATTCCAGCCCAGGAACATTTTATTTCACAGCTAATCAGGCAGAAACTGATACTGGCAATTGACGGGCAGCCACAGTTGAAGGATAATTTTAAAAAATTCCTGCTGTTCCTACCGGAAAACGAGTACCATGAAATCGGCCTTTTGTATCTGAATTACCTGATACGCAAAGAGGGGCATATGGTGATTTACCTTGGCCAAAATGTACCTTCTGTCGACCTTAAGAATATTTTCGACATTCACAAGATCGATTTTATGTTAACCTCCTTAACTTCAAAACTATCCGATGCATCGGCTAAGGATTTCATGCTGGAACTGAGCGAACTATACCAGGACGAAAAAATATTGATTGGGGGAAGTAGCCTGCAAGGCTTGTTGGGCGGAATACCTGAAAACTTCATATTTTTCGAAAGTCTTACAGATTTTACAAGGTTCCTGCATGAGTTGAGTTAATATTTGGGTGACCATAGGCACGATTTCTTATTTATTCACTGTCATTCCCATTATTAAGTAATTAGTCTTTATAAGTAATAGTCATAATACCTGTATCCTTTAGTATTACTTTTTCACTTATCGACCATTAATATTAAGTCTGAATAGCTGCCTGAAAGATGAAAAACGGTTAACTATTTAGTCAGGAAAATTTAACATTTTTTTAACTTTATTTAGACTAAATATAAATAAAGTTGTTTAACTTTGCGTCATAATATTTAAACACTCCGCGTCATGACTCAAATAGAATTCGATCATAAACTGATAAGCCTGTATCAGAACCTGGAATATTATGCTAATTTGCTGACTTCGAACCGGGAAGAAGCGAAAGATCTCATCCAGGATACATATCTGAAGGCGCTTGCCAACCGCGACAAATTTGCTGCCGATACCAACCTGAAAGCATGGACCTATACCATAATGAAAAACACATTTATCAATAATTACCGTCGCAACCAGAAAGCCAATACCATAATTGACAGTACAGAAGATCTTTTCTATCTGAATATTCCACGCAAGTCGGATTTCCCTTCGCCGGATTCAAGGTATTCGGAAAAGGAAATCAATAAAAGCATTTCAAAACTTGATGCCGACCAGCGTATGCCTTTCGAAATGCATAACCAGGGGTATAAGTACAAGGAAATTGCCGATCATCTCAATATTTCGATAGGAACTGTCAAGAGCCGTATTTTCTTTACCCGCAGGAAACTGATGGATACACTCAGAGATTTTGCTGACTAAACCTTATATCATATTAATATTTAAGCCACAATTTCAACCTGAATTTGTGGTTTTTTTTAACTCATAATTTTAAAAAATGACCTTAAAAACAGGAGATAAAATCCCAAATTTCTCTCTCCCCGACCAGAAAGGGGCCAAAATTACAATTGATAGCCAGCGTTTAGGGAGATCGCTGGTGATCTATTTTTATCCTAAGGACGAAACAGCCGGATGTACCAGGCAGGCCTGTGCTTTCCGCGATCATTACCAGGACTTCAGGGATGCGGGTGCGGAAGTAATCGGGATAAGTTCCGACAGCCAGGAATCACATGGCGATTTTGCCATACATCACAGGCTGCCTTTTGTCTTATTGAGTGATTCGGGAGGTGAAGTGAGGAAGCAATTTGGAGTACCTTCGGACCTTCTGGGATTATTACCCGGACGTGTTACCTATATCGTTGATAAACAAGGGATAATAAAGTACATTTTCAACTCCCAGCTTCGTATTGAAAAACATATTACCGAAGCGCTGAGGATACTGAAAGAAATAAACTAAAATCTATCCCACCCCATTTTTTCATTCTTTTCTTCTTAGCTACCTTAGATTGTTATTCGTCAATCTCAAATCGTAAATCGTAAATCGTAAATAGGCATTCTCCTCCCCTATTCTTTCTCCAGGCTAAGTTTCAGAATTGCAAAAATTAACACAGCTGCACTTAACCATTGAACTGGGTTGAGTACCCTTCCGTTTACCAGGTAGTCAAAAACAATAGCCGAAACAGGGAAACACAATTCGCAGATGGTTGCCAGCATGGCACGTATGCGCGTGAGTCCGAAATAATAGAGAAAAATAGCGCCTGATCCGGTTGTAACACCTATGATCACGAAAATAATCCACTGAAAGCGGGTAATGTCAGGAATTGCATTCATTATTCCCGTCGAAAGGACAAACAATAGCATAATTACGCTAGTAAAGGCATAGCGGTAAAAGGTGGCGGTAAAGAAACTGAACTTCCTGAGTACTTTTTTGCTGAAGACTGTAGAACTGCCAAAAGCAAAAGCCGCAATTAAGGAATACCCGGCAGCAAGTGCCGTGTTGCCTCCAGTGGTAAAGTCGGGCAATTTGAGTCCGAAAGTAAGGAAATACCCTGCTGTTATCGCGAGTGCTGACCAGAGTAGAAAATTCCTTTTCAGCTTTTCGCCCAATAACAAGGAAGCTAATGTGATTGCAAAAACAGGTTGAAGTTTCTGGAGCAGCACTACGATGGTTAACGCCTTAAATTCCACCAGGAATAGGGCTTTCACGATTGCAAGTGTACCAATGGCACCACCAAAGAGTGAAAGTAAAAAGAACATCAATACATCGCCTCTAGTAAATCTGCGCAAATGCCTGTATTCTTTGTACATAAAAAAGTTCATAAGCAGGAAGGGCAGGGCATGAAAAATAAAAACCACCAGGCCTATGTTGAGTGTATATAAGCGCGGTGTAAGCACTATACCATCGAGTCCCCACAAAGTAGCGGCAACACAAATAGCCATTGCACCAATAAAAACTGTCTTATTAAATTTCATAAATGAGCTGCCTCTCTTATTTTCACTTTCGGGCTGCAAAAGTACAGCTTTTCGACCAGTGTTTATCATTGGTAACACGGTTAATGCCAATAGAAACGTTAAATATGACAAGGCAACAGGGTTGTTTCGCCTGATCAGAATTAAACAGCCAACAGCTAGACATGGCACTAACATTTATTGATAATTCCTGTGCTTTTAAATATTCTAAATGTTTACTGCTAATTAATTAACAATCACGTAAGTTTTTAATTCTATCAACTTAAGATTATTATCTTTGCCACAGCAGAAAATAACGACAAATAACATATAACTATATGATTACCAACAACTTTATTGACCGTCACAATGGTCCTACCCAGAGTGAAACCGAAATCATGCTGAAGACAATCGGCGTGGAGACTATCGACCAGCTGATTGATGAAACCGTGCCAGCATCCATCCGCTTAGCAAAACCTCTGAATCTACCGGTCGGACTTAATGAATTTGAATACCTGAATCACATCAAAACTCTCGCTTCGAAAAATAAAGTTTTCAAATCCTACATAGGAATGGGGTATTATAATACCATTACTCCGGGTGTTATACTCAGGAACGTTTTTGAAAACCCGGGTTGGTATACATCCTATACCCCTTACCAGGCTGAGATTTCGCAGGGGCGGCTCGAAGCCTTGCTTACCTTCCAGACTATGGTTTCGGATCTTACCGGTATGCCATTGGCCAACGCCTCACTTCTTGACGAAGCTACCGCAGCCGCTGAAGCCATGATCATGCTACGCAACGCCCGCCCAAGGGAAGCTGTGAAAGCCGGTGCCAATACTTTTATTGTCGCCCGCAGTACTTTCCCTCAAACAATTGCCGTATTGCAAACCCGTGCCAGGCATCTTGGCATTGACATAGAAATTATCTCTTGCTCTGATTTTGAGCCTTCACCCAGTATTTTTGGAATTTTACTCCAGTACCCAAGCCAATTCGGCGAAATTCATGAATACAGGGCGCTGGTAAACCGGGCGCATGAAAACGGGATCGCAGTTGCGGTTGCCGCTGACCTGCTCAGCCTGGCATTGCTGACACCTCCGGGAGAATGGGGAGCCGATGTAGTGGTGGGTTCTACACAACGGTTTGGAATTCCAATGGGTTTCGGAGGTCCGCATGCAGCCTTTTTTGCTACCAAGGATGAATACAAGCGCTTTATGCCTGGCCGAATTATCGGAGTATCAGTCGACGCCCAGGGCAACCGAGCGCTGCGCATGGCATTGCAGACCCGCGAACAGCATATTAAACGCGAAAGGGCCACGTCGAACATTTGCACCGCACAGGCATTATTAGCCATCATGGCCGGAATGTACGCCGCGTACCACGGGCCAAAAGGGATCCGGAATATTGCCCGTCATATCAATATCCTTACCGGGGTTCTGGCTGCCGAAGTTCAGAAATACGGATATAAACAGCTGAATGCCAATTTCTTCGACACCCTGCTAATCAGCGTACCCGAAGGAGTGAAAATCGAAAACCTGCGTAAACTGGCACTCGAAAACCATGTAAATTTCAATTACCCAGCTGGTGACCAGGTTGGTATCAGCCTCGATGAAACCACTTCCCTGGAGGATGTAAACCTGGTATTGCATATTTTTGCTTCGGCTACCAGCAAGCAGTTCACCGAATTTGTCTGTAACCCTGATGAATGTGGACTCCTGCGTACTTTTGCGCCCTCGATGGACAGGAAAACCACCTTCCTTACCGAACCGGTCTTCAACAGTTATCATTCGGAAACAGAGATGATGCGGTACATGAAGAAACTCGAAAACCGTGACCTGGCATTGAACCGCAGCATGATTCCTCTCGGTTCGTGCACCATGAAACTGAATGCCGTTGCAGAACTTATTCCCCTGAGCTGGCCCGAATTCGGCGCTATACATCCTTTTGCTCCCGCCGACCAGACTGAAGGTTACAACATCCTTATAAGAGAACTCGAGAAAGCGCTATGCGAGATAACCGGGTTCAAAGCTGTCTCCATGCAACCAAACTCAGGTGCATCGGGCGAATATGCCGGTTTGCTGGTTATTAAAGCATTCCACGAAAGTCGTAACGAAGGTCACCGGAAAGTTTGCCTGATTCCCGCATCCGCCCATGGAACCAATCCCGCCAGTGCAGCCATGGCAGGTATGGAAGTAGTGGTTGTAAAAACCGATCCGAATGGTAACATTGATATGGATGACCTACGGGAAAAAGCCCTGAAGCATAAAGACAAGCTTTCAGCCTTGATGGTTACTTATCCGTCGACGCACGGCGTTTTTGAAGAGAGTATACTTGAAACTGTCGCCATTATTCACAAAAATGGTGGACAGGTATACATGGATGGTGCCAACATGAACGCACAGGTTGGTCTTACAAATCCCGGTACTATCGGCGCTGATGTTTGTCACCTGAACCTGCATAAGACCTTCGCCATTCCTCATGGTGGTGGCGGGCCAGGTGTTGGTCCCATTGGTGTGGCCGAACATCTTGTCCCCTTCCTGCCAGGACATCCCGTTGTAAAAACAGGCGGAGACCAGGCTATACAGGCGGTTGCCGCAGCTCCATATGGCAGTGCGCTTATACTTCCAATCTCGTACGCATATATTAAATTACTAGGAGGACAGGGACTTACCGAAGCCACCAAATATGCCATACTCAACGCCAATTACATCAAATCGCGCCTGGAAGGCGATTACAAGATTTTGTACAGCGGCAGCAAAGGTCGCGTGGCGCATGAACTGATACTCGACTGTAACCATTTCCTGAAAACGGCCGACGTTGCAGTGATTGATATTGCCAAACGACTGATGGATTATGGTTTCCATGCTCCTACTGTTGCATTCCCGGTTGGGGGTACACTTATGGTTGAACCTACGGAAAGCGAACCCCTATGCGAACTCGATCGTTTTGTTGATGCCATGATAAGTATACGTAAGGAAATTGCCGACATTGAAGAAGGTATTTGCGACAAGCACGACAATGTGATTAAACATGCACCTCATACACTTGCTATGGTTGCAACCGATGACTGGACCCTGCCTTACGGCCGTGAAAAAGCTGCCTTCCCTATGCCTTGTGCCAAGGAAGATAAATATTGGCCGGCAGTTACCAGGATCGATGATGCCTGGGGCGACCGTAACCTGGTTTGCACATGTGCGCCCATCGAAAGCTATGTGAAAACAACATAATTTTCACAAAGTATAGTGTTTAGTTTAAAGGAAAAAGGCTGCCCGTAAAGGCAGCTTTTTTTGTTTTAAAGATTTATTGGAATTCAAGGCAGAATATTTCAGCGAAAAATTTGCCTTTAGCCATGTACCCTTCCAGGAAGGTTGGTCGCTTGTTTGACTATTATTCCAAGCCTGATAAAAACTGGAGGAACATTAATGAAAAAAGATTACTTTTGCATCCCTTTTCAGGGAATTGCTTTCACACACATAATAAACACAAAATTAAATGATTACAGTTTCGGACCTGGCTATTCAATTTGGCAAACGGATATTATTTCAGGATGTAAATATGAAATTCGTGCCTGGCAACTGCTATGGCATCATAGGGGCCAATGGTGCAGGAAAATCGACATTCATAAAAATGTTATCGGGTGACCTGCAAAGTACTCGTGGCAATGTTTCCTTTGGCTCAGGCGAACGGCTTTCGGTTCTCAGGCAGAACCACTCCGAATTCAATGATTTTACGGTACTGACTACAGTCATGATGGGCCATTCGAAGCTGTGGGAAGTAATGAATGAGAAAGATGCCTTGTACTCGAAAACCGATTTCACTGAAAACGATGGCCACAGGGCTTCGGAACTGGAAGAGAAATTTGCCGAAATGGACGGGTGGAATGCCGAAAGCGATGCAGCCAACCTGCTTAGTGGCCTGGGTATTAAGGAAGAACTTCACGACAAACTCATGAATGAGTTAAGCGGTAAGGAAAAAGTAAAAGTACTGCTTGCCCAGGCACTCTTCGGCAAACCGGATAATCTCCTGCTCGATGAGCCAACCAATGACCTTGACCTCGAAACTGTTAACTGGCTTGAAAGCTACCTGGCAGATTTCGACAATACCGTGCTGGTTGTATCGCACGACAGGCACTTCCTGGATTCCATCTGCACGCATATAGTAGATATTGATTTTAACCGTGTACAGCAATTCCCCGGCAATTATACTTTCTGGTACGAATCGAGCCAGTTGGCCCTGAGGCAGCAACTCACACAAAATAAGAAGGCGGAAGACCGTAAGAAAGAACTCCTCGAATTTATTGCACGGTTCAGCGCGAATGCTTCAAAATCGAAGCAGACCACCAGCCGCAAGAAGATGATAGAGAAGCTAAATATAGAAGAGATCAAACCTTCGACACGCAAGTACCCGGGCATCATTTTCACTGTCGAACGCGAACCCGGAAACAACATACTTGAAGTAAAAGGAATTAGCAAAAGCATGAATGGCAATATGTTATTCAAGAACTTAAGCTTTACCATGCAGAAAGACGACAAAATCGTCTTCCTGTCGAGGGACACCCGTGCCATGACTGCCTTGTTCGAAATCCTTAAGGGTCACGATCACGCCGATAACGGAACTTTCGAGTGGGGACAGACCATACTAAAAGCTTACCTGCCATTGGAATACGAGGAATTATTCCAGTCGGATATGAGCCTGATTGACTGGCTGGCGCAATATTCGGATGATACCCACGAAAATTTCCTCAGGGGCTTCCTTGGAAAAATGCTATTTTCGGGTGAGGAAATCTTCAAGAAAACTAACGTACTCTCTGGGGGCGAGAAAGTGCGCTGCATGATCGCACGCATGATGATACGCAATGCGAATGTCCTGATCCTTGATACGCCTACCAACCACCTGGACCTGGAATCAATACAGGCATTCAACAATACGTTGATCAAGTTTAAAGGAAACATCCTGATGTCGTCGCATGATCACGAATTTATTCAGACTGTTTGTAACCGCATCATCGAAATCGGGCCTAAAGGAATGATTGACAAGCTGATGGACTACGACGATTACATAAGCGACGAAAAACTGAAGGAACAAAGGAACAAGTTGTATTTTTAGTAAGCCACTAAATTAACCAACACTGGTTGGTAACTATCGTTCCTTTCCTGCTGAAAACAAAAAGTCAATAGGATTGTCCAGGTCATATAAAAACCTGTAAGTATCTGTTTCTTTCAGGCAAAATGGTTCAATCAGACGGATCATTTCCTCGTACCCTTCCTCTGTTAAGTCACAGAAAAAGTGCTTATTATCTTCTGTGATGATACCTTCGTCAGTTTCGGATACACGGAGCGTTAGGGTGCAGTTTATTGGTTCAATAAATTCGCAGGCAGCCAGGTCAATACTCTTTATTTTGTCCCTTGTCAACCCATGCAGGAATTGCAGAAACTTACCAGCCTGGGCTTTATCAAAGTCATTGAGGCGAAGCGCATGTTCGCCATACGCATTAATATTTTCCAGGAATTTCAGTTTCATATCAGGGTCTGTTTAAACACATTTACTAATTGGGGATTGCAGTAATCGCTCCTGCCAACAGCATTTTCTATTCTTTCCTCAGCAGGCAACCTGAATAATGAATTCCTTTAAGGCTGCTTTGTACCTTCCTATTTCTTTGAAACTATCTTTTAATGCAATCCATTTGCTAGAACTTAAAATTGTAGGTCAGGGCAGGAATAATTGCAAAGAGGTAGGTTTTTTCCGCGTAAGTAACATTCGGATCTTTGGAATCATGCGTAAAATTAATTGACCATGCGTTGTGCCGGTTATATGCATTATAAACAGACAAATTCCATTCGCTATGCCATTTCTTCCCTGGTTTTTCCTTCCCTTTGAGTGAAACCGACAGGTCCAGCCGGTGGTAATCGGGCATGCGATAAGCGTTACGGTTCGAATATATGGGAATAATAGCGTTGCCTATAATGGCTCTGCCTGTAGGGAAAGTTACCGGCAGACCGGTCGCATATACCCATGTGGCTGAAGCAGATACACGCGAAGAAATATCATAATTGGCTACTATATTTATAGAATGAGGCTTGTCGTATGGCGCGGGATAGCGGTTTCCCTCATTAATTTCGGGGATTACGCGAAAGGCTCTCGAATACGTATAACTTATCCAGCCCGTTAATAATCCTTCATTCTTGCGCAGCATGGTTTCAATGCCATAAGAATATCCTTTACCAATACGTAACTCACCTTCGAGGTATTGGTTGAGCGATAAGGCAGCATGGTCGCGGAAATCAATGACGTTACTGAACTTTTTATAATACACTTCGGCAGAAAGTTCATACATATTTCGCCTGAAATTTCGAAAATACCCAATGCTTACCTGGTCACATAACTGGGGCTTTACATTTGGTGCAGCCGGGAACCATATATCGAGTGGGGTGCCTGCCGTCGAATTCTGTGCAAGAGTCACAAACTGGGCCGTGTGAGAGAAGCTTCCTTTAATAGAAGATACACTACTAACGAGATATGTATACGCCAGGCGGGGCTCAAAACTGGTGTAGGTATTAAAGAAATTGCCTTTCTTATAAACTATGCTGTCGATATGCAGGTAATTACTGTCATAATTATAATACGTCCCAGGACCAACATTCTGGAAAACAGCAAAACGCAAACCATATTTAATTGTGAGCTTTGTGCTGGCTTTGTATTCGTCCGAAACATACAGGCTGTGCTCAAAGGCATATTCAGGGGGAAGTACAAATTCGGTAACGGCGCTTCCAGACCCAAGTCCACTGGCCGAACCCGGAAAAAATTCATGAAACATGGTGGTAGCGCCATATTTCAGCATATGTTTATCGTTAAAGTAATAAGTAAAATCGAAGCGTGCCGAATAATCCCGCATCATCGAGGTCCATCTGAAGGAAATCGCATCCCCTTCGGGTGTTCCGAGTTCGTACTTGTAACGCGAATAGATCAGGCTGAGATTAAAGAACAGTTTTTTAGAGAAAAGGTGATTCCAACGGAAGGAACCGGTCTGGTTACCAAAACCCATGGTAGCAAACTGGTTTTTGAATGTATCCTCACCCAGGTAAGCCGAAAGGTAAAGCCGGTTATTTTCATTAACCACATGCGAAATCTTAAGGTTCAGATCATAAAAGTAGAGTTTGTTGTTGCGCACATTTTTGTCTTTGGCAAAAGGCAGAAACAAGTCAGCGTAAGTGCGTCTTCCGGAAACAAGGAAAGTGGTACGGTCTTTAACGATAGGCCCTTCCATGGTCAGTTTACTTGATACAGTGCCTATACTGCCGGTCATGCCAAGTTTCTTGGAATTCCCGTCCTTCATGCGAACATCGAGCAGGGACGAAAGCCTCCCGCCATATGCAGCCGGGATGTCACCCTTGTAAAGCGTAACATCTTTGATAGCATCGTTATTGAAGACAGAAAAGAACCCCAAAAGATGAGAAGCATTATGAATGGTGGCTTCATCCAGGATAATCAGGTTCTGATCGGAGTTACCACCGCGAACGCTGAACCCGGTGGATCCCTCACTGGTAGATTGCACCCCCGGAAGAAGTTGTAACACTTTTATAACATCCACTTCTCCTAGCAAGGCTGGTACCTTTTGGATGGTTTTAATATCCATTTTCACTATGCTCATCTCAGGAGCCCGGACATTTTCATCACCACGCTTTCCTGTAATTATCACCTCGCCCAGCCTGGCTTCTACCTGTAAAAGATTAACATCCAAAGTCAGGTTTTTATCCAGCTGAATATTTTTTTCCTGTGCCTGGTATCCAACATAAGAGTAACGAATGGTATACTTTCCCGGGCTAAGGCTTAAGGAGTAAAAACCATACGTGTTCGTAATAGCTCCCGTTTTCGATTCGGCACAATATACGGTGACACCAATTAAAATTTCACCATTGGACTGGTCGCGGGCATACCCGCTAAGGGTAACTTTGCTTCCATCATTATTATTCATGCCAGCCCAGGCTGAAAAAGGATTCAGCAGTGCCATGCTAATAAAAAGCAGGAGAAGAATTTTAGGCATATATAAAAGCAGGACTTCCTGCGGGGTAACATAAATAAAGAATCACAGATTTAGCTGAACCGCTATTACCTGAAAGCTGCCATCAGCAGATTTATATCCTGAAAAGGAAGGCGGAACGATTCACTTAGGAATTTGTTGGTGGATATGCCGTTGTACAAGTATACACCCTGACGGACTCCGTAATCGGAATGCAACACTTTTTCGACTCCGCCCTCTTCACCAATACGCAAGAGTATAGGTGAAAGGAAATTGCTCAGGGCATACGATGCCGTGTGAGGCACTTTCGAAGCAATATTAGGCACACAGTAATGGGTTACGCCATATTTCTTGAAAACGGGGTTGCGGTGGTCGGTAACTTCGGATGTTTCGAAACAACCACCCTGGTCGATACTCACGTCAATAATTACGGCTCCCGATTTCATCTGCTGCACCATATCTTCGGTAACAACCACCGGTGTGCGCCCATAAGCGGTATGTATAGCACCTATGACCACATCGGCCGAGCGAAGGGCATTCATCAGCACCCGAGGCTGAATCATCGATGTATAGACCCTGGTATTCAGGTTATTCTGAAGCCGGCGCAGTTTATAAACCGAATTGACAAATATTTTCACAAATGCGCCCATCCCCAAAGCGGCCCTGGTTGCATATTCGCCAACTGTTCCTGCACCCAAAATTACAACCTCGGTAGGAGAAATCCCCGAAAAGCCACCCAGCATTTTTCCTCTTCCGTATTCGGGGTTACTCATATATTCCGCAGCTACGAGCATCGAAGTGTTACCCGCAATTTCGCTCATGGCCCGTATTACAGGGAAGGTACCAGCTTTATCCTGGACGTATTCAAAAGCAAGGGCGGTGATGCGTTTCACAAGCAGGCGCCTGAAATACTCCTCGTTTATGGCAGAAGTATGTATGGATGAGATGACGGTTTGTTTATTCCCAATCATCTCTATTTCTTCGAGTGTCGGGGGAGCAATTTTGAGTATGATATCAGAACTGAAAATTTTGCGGGTATCGTAGGTAATTTCTGCACCCATTTCCGAATATTCGGTATCGGCAAAATGGGCGGCTTTTCCGGCGTCGGCCTCAATGAGAACCTGGTGCCCGTGATGAACCAGCAGGCCTACGGCATCAGGATCAAGAGGAATGCGGTTTTCCGAAAAAGCACATTCTTTGGGTACACCGATCACAAGATTTTTTTGCCCCCGCTTTACTTCGAGGCGTTCTTCCTGGGGAATCAGTTGCCCCGAATGAAAAATACCGGAGTAGTTATTTTGTATCATAGCCCTTTCATTACTTCAATCAGAATGTTATTGTCCGTATGCTGCCATCCGGGGAAACCGTAATATCCACATGTACAGTTTCCTCAGGTAACAAATTTACGATTTTTTCGGGCCATTCCAGCAGGCAATAGTTCCCACTGCAAAAGTAGTCGTCGTAACCGATCTCCAGCATTTCGGTCCAGGACTTAATACGATACAGATCAAAGTGATAGACACTCCCGGTGCTATCGGTAAGGTATTCGTTTACAATGGCAAAAGTGGGGCTACTGACAGTATCAATGACTCTTAACTGTTCACAGATAATCTTGATAAAGGTAGTTTTGCCTGCACCCATTTCGCCATGAAAGGCAAAAATCCTCTTATTTTCATAAACTTCTATCAGCCTGGCGGCAATAGGATACAATTCATCGGGTGCTTGACAAGTGTATATTTCGGCCATACGCGTTCATTTGTATGTTTACTAATGGATTTACCTTCCGCCTCAATTTATTTCAAAAATAGTCATATTTTTTTCAATTTAGTGAATGGAAGTGAAATGCGCCTGGTTTCAGTATGACTGGTTCTCACCAATTATTCAGAAACTTTTATCTTTATGTCAGGAGATTGGCACATTTCACCTCTCATTCCACCAATTTGCTTAAAGTTATCAGCTATATCATTGTTTTCTGTATGCCGGAAAATTTCTTGATTTTATTTCGGTTTCATGTAAATAAAGGGAATCATCATTTCCTCCATCGAAATGCCTCCGTGTTGGATCGTATCGCGGTAATACGACACATAATGGTTGTAGTTATTCGGGTAAGCAAAGAAATCGTCGCCGCGGCAGAATAAGTAAGCGCTACTGACATTGGTACGCGGGAGAAAAGCTTCGGCCGGATTCTTAACCTCAAACACTTCGTTTTTGTTGTAATTCAGGCTGCGCCCGTTTTTATACCGCAGATTGGTATTTGTCGCGCGGTCTCCGATTACCTTTACCGGGTTCCCGACTCGCACCGAACCGTGATCGGTAGTGATAATCAAAGGAATCTTTTTGGCTGCCAGGAACTTAATAATATCGAGTAAGGGTGAATGCTCGAACCAGCTCACGGTAAGCGACCTGTATGCAGGTTCATCGTCGGCAAGTTCACGTATCACTTCCATTTCGGTACGTGCGTGCGACAGCATGTCCACGAAATTGTAGACAATTACATTAAAGCGGTTTCCCATCAGGTTAGGCAGGGAATCAACGAGTTTCCGGCCGGCAGTAAGATTCAGGATTTTAGTATACGAATATTTTACATCGTAACCGAAGCGCTTCATGTTTTCACCAAGCAGTTCTCCTTCAAACTGGTTTTTGCTTCCCTCCGCATCTTCATCTACCCAGTATTTAGGGTATTTCTTTGCAATTTCACTAGGCAAAAGCCCTGAAAACAAGGCATTACGTGCATATTGGGTCGTGGTAGGAAGTATGCTGTAGTACAAATCGTCCTGTTCGACCCGGTAATATTCCTCGAAAATCGGTTGCAGCATTTTCCATTGGTCGTAACGCAGGTTATCGATGAGAATCAGGAACATGGACGCATTTTCCTTGATCAACGGGAATACCTTTTCGCGCAATAGTGTATGCGATTGTATAGGTTTCTCGGCACTCCGGCCGTTTAACCAATCCAGGTAATTCCGCTCTATATATTTACAGAATACCTGGTTGGCTTCCACCTTTTGCGACCGCATAATATCTACTATTCCCTGGTCCTGGGCTTTTTCGAGTTCAAGCTCCCAGTAAACGAGTTTTTTGTACACTTCGGCCCATTCGCTGAAAACGAGGCGATTACTTATCTCCATCCCAATGTTGCGAAATTGTTGCTGGTAAGCGTGAGTTGTTTTCTCACTGACCAGGCGTTTATTTTCCAGGTTTTTCTTAACGCTGAGCAGTATCTGCTTTGGGTTAACAGGTTTGATCAGGTAATCCGAAATACTGGAGCCTATAGCATCTTCCATGATATGCTCCTCCTCGCTTTTCGTGATCATAACCACCGGAAGGTTCGGGTAACTGGCTTTGATGATAGAAAGTGTTTCTATCCCCGACAAACCTGGCATGTTTTCGTCGAGAAAAACAATATCCACCGTTTTGACTTTAAGCATATCGATGGCTTCGTCGCCGTTATTCGAAGTAAGTACTTCATAGCCTTTTTCCTTCAGAAACATGATATGTGGTTTTAAAAGGTCAATTTCATCGTCAGCCCACAATATTACTCCGTTTTCCATATTCTGTTTTTAAACCAGTTTATATAACAATTATAAAAGGCATTTGTTACCTTTGTCAAGACAGGCTGGAACGAATCTACTAATCATAAAATTCATCAGCTTTCAGATCCTGTTCTACTAATGTTTTCAACTCCTGTTTTATTGTGTAAGTAGTTTAATTAACGCGTCTTTTATACAAATTTAACAAAATAGCGTGACAACTGTCCCCGCCTTTAAACGAAAAATAATCAACGACCCGCTTTACGGCTTTATTACCATTGCCGACAAGCTGGTTTTCGATGTGATGGAGCATCCGTTTTTCCAGCGTCTGCGAAGGATTGAACAACTCGGCCTTGCTTCGATGGTCTATCCCGGGGCGCTGCACACCCGTTTTCATCATGCCCTGGGTGCCATGCACCTGATGAGCCTGGCCATTGAAACCTTACGATCAAAAGGTTTCGAAATTTCGCAGGAAGAAGCACGGGGTGCCATACTTGCCATATTGCTGCACGATATCGGTCACGGACCTTTTTCGCATGCCCTCGAACATCATATTATTTATAAAATCCCGCACGAAGAAGTAAGCCTGATGTTTATGAAGCAACTCAATAAAGAGTTTGATCATAAACTGGATACTGCCATCGCTATTTTCCAGAATACCTATCCGCGAAAATTCCTGCACCAGATGGTTTCGGGGCAACTGGACATGGACCGGATGGATTACCTTATGCGTGACAGCTTTTATACCGGGGTTAATGAAGGCGTAATAAGTACCGACCGTATTCTGAAAATGCTGACAGTTGCGGATGATGAACTGGCCGTGGAGTTAAAAGGAATTTATTCCATCGAAAAATTTATTGTTGCCCGCAGGTTAATGTATTGGCAGGTGTACTATCATAAAACAGTTTTAGCTGTCGAATATATGCTTATCAGTATACTCGACCGGGCAAGAGTACTGGCTTCCGAAGGTCGGGAGATGAACGTTTCTCCGGCACTTAACTTTTTCCTTAGCAGGCAGATTGGCAAAGAGCAATTCGAATCCTCACCCGAAATTCTATCGCGTTTTGCAGAACTTGATGATTATGATATTTACAGTGCTTTTAAACATTGGACCTCATTCCCTGACCTGATATTGAGCACATTATGCACTTCCCTTTTAAACCGGAGACTTTTCAGGGTCATAATTTCCTCGGTTCCATTTCCCATCGAAAGAATCAGTGAGTTAAAGGAAAGGATTAAAGATAAGCTCAAGATTACGGATGAAGACTGCGGCTATTTTACCGGGCAGGGAGAAATATCGAATAGTGCTTATGATCCCAATAACGACCGAATAACCATTATTGATAAAAACGATGAACGATGGGATATTTCGGGGCTTTCGGAGCAACTTAATATTGCAATATATAACAAGACCGTATCCAAATTCTTTTTCTATTACCCTAAATGGGCGGACTAGCTCCCGGATTTTCCATAAACCTGATCGTCAAGTTTTAACATGAACAGGAAAATGTGTACTTTTGCACCCATTTTAATAAAAATCTTTACTTTCTAATACCTGATTATGGCTACAACCTCTGAATTCCGCAATGGACTTTGCATCGAATTCAATAACGATCTCTATAAAATTGTAGAGTTCCAACATGTAAAACCTGGCAAAGGTGCTGCTTTTGTCCGTACCAAGCTTAAAAACCTCAAAACAGGGAAAGTAATACCCAATACTTTTGATGCAGGTGCACGCATTGATATCGCGCGTGTCGAGCGCCGTCCTTACCAGTTTCTTTATAAGGATGAAAACGGGTACAACTTTATGAATACTGAGAATTTCGACCAGATTTCGATCGACGAGGAAATGATTGACGGTTACCAGTTTATGAAAGAAGGCCAGGAAGTCGAAATGATGGTTCATGCCGACACAGAGACTCCGTTAACCTGTGAATTGCCTGCATTTGTTGAACTGCTGATAACCTATACAGAGCCCGGATTTCGCGGAGATACCGCTTCCAATACGCTGAAAAAAGCGACAGTCGAAACAGGGGCTATCATTCATGTACCTTTGTTTATTGATGAAGGCACCAGGGTCCGGGTTGATACCCGAACAGGTGACTATTTCGAGAGGGTGAAATAAGGCTGTAATGCATGCATCCTGATGCCTGCATTGTAATCAAAACACAACTGATACTATGAAGTTTCCTTCCCCTCTAAAACTGGAACAAGTTGCCGGCATCATACATGCCAAGTTTACTGGTGATCCTTCATTTCCGGTATCCGGGATGAACGAAATACATATGGTTTCACAGGGTGATCTAACTTTTGTAGATCACCCGAAGTACTATAGCAAGGCTCTTGCATCAGCAGCCAGCGTGATTATCATTAACCAGGAAGTTAATTGCCCTGAAGGCAAGGCACTTCTTTTCCACGATGATCCATTTGCAGCCTATATATCATTAGTTCACAGGTTCAGGCCATTCGAAGCTTCTAATTCTTCCATCAGTCCAACCGCACTGATCGGGGAAGGCACAGTGATACAACCGGGGGTATTTATTGGCAATCATGTGATTATCGGAACTAATTGTATCATTCACGCAAATGTGAGTATTAACGATTATACCGTTATTGGTGATAATGTCGTAATTCATGCCAACAGCGTTTTAGGTGCGGATGCCTACTACTTCCAGCGTAAGCCGGGAGGATACCGAAAACTGGAGTCCTGCGGAAGGGTGATCATTCATGATAACGTTGAAATTGGCGCCTTGTGCTGTATCGACAGGGGTGTTTCGGGCGATACTACTATCGGTAAGGGCACAAAGTTTGATAACCATGTCCAGGTCGGCCATGATACATATATCGGCGCTAACTGCCTGATAGGATCGCACACAGCGATTGCCGGCGTGACACGTATTGAGGATGATGTTATCATATGGGCAAAGGTTGCTGTAAACAAAGATCTGGTAATTGGAAAAGGTGCCGTCATACTTGCCACCTCGGCTATTGACAAATCTCTTCCGGGTGGAGTTACCTATTTTGGAAGCCCGGCTATTGAAGCCCGCAAAAAGTGGAAAGAACTTGTGATGCTCCGCAAACTTCCAGATATATATAACAGGCTGTAATTTAGCCGCTTGTCAAATACTGAGCACTACTAACTCAATCTTTGCACAGAATACTACCTGTTAACCGGGTAGTATTTTTTTTATCCTGATGAAAATTACGTCCGGTTTACTCACACACATACTATAGCTCAAGCGGGAGGCTTACCAGAAGTGCGGATTGCGGTACCCCACAAAAACAGAGTAAGAAAATTCGAAAATCTAATTGAATTTCAGGTTAATACGAAAATGACCGTAATAAAGAAGATAGGATCAGGCGCGGGTTTGTGCATCTTCTTCAGTACCGCTGTAATACATATCAAGCGCTACTATAACGGATACCAGGCCCCAGAAAGGCACACTGGCTTTATCCGTATTCAGGAAGTTATTCATTGTACCATGCACAAAATAGGTAATCAAACCTAGAGTAGCTGAAAGAGCAATCAACCGGGTCTGGCTGTTAGAAGCTTTTTTATATACCTTAAGGCCTGTATAAATTACGGTTACCAGTATAAATATGATACTTATCAAGCCAGGTAGTCCCGACTCCGAGAGGGGACCAATATATTCGCTGTGAGCATTGCCATGATCGCCCAGATTGGTGCTGATAATAGTCTTTTCCTTAGAACGTTGAAAAGGAGCATATTCGAACTGGTATGTCCCGGGTCCCCAGCCTACCATTGGTCTGTCGTAAAACATACGCAAGGCAGCCTGCCAGCGGTTGATTCGCTCCAGGTTCGAAGCATCCGAGGAAATATTAGATATAGACTCTATATGCTGAATGAAATTGGCCGATGCATCCTGTTTGTTTTTTTCGAGCTTGTCGAGAATTTCAAATTTGAACGTAAAGAAAACAGTCAGTAAACCCACGATGGATAAGGCGATCCATTTAAATTTAATATGTAATTTAACAAGTATGAGAACGATAACGGCAAAACCAACACTTACCCACGCCGCGCGGCTGAAAGATAGATACAGGGCCATCACGAGAATAAACAGTGCTATAGCCGAAAGTAGCCTCTTATTTCCAGTAACTGACTTGTCAAGTGACAGACCTGCCATTACGGGGATAAATAAGGCTAAAATCGCTCCATATGCCGTGTGATCGTTATAAAATGGAGTCATTACCCAATGCCCGGCTTTTTCACTGAAGCCGTAGCCCATATGAATCCAGGTAGTATAGAATATTACTACAATCAGCGAGGCAACATAGGCCCATATGAAATATCGAATATTCACTTTGGACTTAAAAAGCATGAGCCCACCGAAATACAGGGGAATAATAAACCACAAACGTGATAAAAGGTACTTGAATGACACCAAAGGAATATCAGACGTAATGGCTGTTATCAGCATCCACGACAAGTTAAAAAGTATGGCTATAGTAACCGGGTGCCTTATAATTCTGCGCTCTATTCCTCCTTCAAGAAGAATCTTGAGAATAAAAAAGAAAAGAATCCCTATCAGAAGTGGCTCACTTGGGACTGAAATACTCACTCCCATATCATAATCACCTATATCTATTGCCAAAGGGGTGACAAAAACAGCAAGCAATAATATTTTTTCCAGGCTGAAAATATACATTATCAGCATGATACATGCAACCGGAATAAGTATGCCGAAATAATTCTCTTTGTATACCAAATAGGTATTCAGCAATACAAAGATTGCTGTCACCAGGTATACAATTGATATTTTGAGTTTATCTGTCAAGGCTAAATGCAATTATCCATTAATTTGGCCTTCTTCGGGATTCCTGCGCCTTTCGAGGAATGAAATGGCAAGCAGACTGAACAGCAGGGTTGCGGCAACAAAATAAAACATCACCAACAGCCTTTTAGGATATGCTTTTTTGTCGGCAACCTGTGGCGGTGTGACCACATTGACAAAAGTGAAATTTTTATCAATATCGAATCGGGCAACATCGTACTTAAGCATAATTTCGCTGTATTCATTGGCCATGTCTTCAATCCTGTTGCTCAGGTATAAGAGATCCCCACTTTTTTCCATCATGCCTTTTTTAAGTCGCTCCACATCTTTTGAGTTTATTCCTCCTCCTCCACCTTCAACGGTGCGTAATTCACCACGGGTTATTTCCTGACTTTGACCTAAAACATCATACACCCCATAAGCAGTAGCAATTTCCCGGTATAGGTTTTTCACCGAATCTATTTCAATCTGCTTTGTTTTAAGCACTTTTTCCATAGCTACTACAACTTCCTTATATTTTACACTATGGGTAGAACGAATTTTAATATCCGTATAATGAAGAATAGCATTCACAATATCCCTGGCCATAACCGGGTCAACGTCGGTTACACTCACTTCCACGCTTTCATATTGCGTTTTGGCAATTTTCACATTTTTATCATACAGATATTCGAGAGTGGAAGCATAATACTCTTCCGAAGGGGAAATACCATAATGCTTTGGCAGGTCAAACTTCAGCATAACACTGTCACGCACCTGCATGGAGTTCATCCATTGCAACATTTGTTCGGTTTCACTTTCATCAGAATAAGGCATTACATTCGATGGATAAATGTATGCAACTGATTTAAACCGGGGTTTCATGAACAGTGGGCTGGAAACTAATAGTGACACAAGAGCCGCAGCAACAGCAAGAATAATCAAATGCCATTTCCATTTTACAACTATTCGGAGCAGGTTTGTATTGTTGAAAAAATTATCCATCAGAGTTAATTGCTTTATATTTTTAGTTTTGATGTTCCTTATAATGCTATTTTCTTTTTTAATGTTGGCCGGTGGAGAAACAATTCAGCTGTAGGTTTGCTTAAGTTTCAGTAAAAATTCAGGACTTCGTTCAACCATAAAAATCACCAGCATTCCGGCAAGAAGAGTACCCAAAGTAGATAGGATGACTACGACCCAAATCATAGGGTAAGCCTTACGTTCAGCTTTATAGGCATTTTCAACAACGAATTTCTGAGGGATTTCCTGGAATGCATCAATTTTGGCTTCTTCGTACCTGGCTTTTATATAGCTGAGTTGTTTCTTTTCGTGTTCAAGACCATCACGTATCGAAACGTAGGGCCCGCCATATGTGGCCAAAATGCTGAGTTTATCATCCAGTGCCTTGATACCCCTGGTGTTCCCTTTTGCAATTTCCATGGCAAGTTGCTGATTCATCATTTCAGCCTGCGTTTCATAATCATGAACCCCGAGTTTCCTGAGTTGGGTAAGTGAATCCTCCATCGTTCTGACCTCCGCCTTTAACGAAAGGTATTC
Organism: Bacteroidota bacterium; assembly: GCA_037128115.1. Taxonomy (GTDB): domain Bacteria; phylum Bacteroidota; class Bacteroidia; order Bacteroidales; family UBA4417; genus UBA4417. The sequence goes on along the minus strand of JBAXXB010000024.1, from coordinate 1,455 downwards.
GGCTTCAACAATCTTAAACCCCTGCATGGCACGCTCCTTTTGCATGTCATTTTTCACCGAATCGAGCAAGGCAGCAATTTCATTTGCAATATCAGCAGCCATTTGGGGATCTTTATCGAGAACCGAGACCTTAACTGCCATAAATTCTGTGCGCTTATATGTAATATAGGACTCAAAACGATCATATAAACGGGTTTGGTGATACCTAGATCCCGGTTCGATACCATAATGTTCGGCCAGCTTAAATTTACTTATGACCCGGTCGCGAATTCTGTTGGAATTAAGTATCTGCAACATCTGTTCGGTTTGTTCATCCTCCCCGAATTCAAGAATATCTTGTTTTGCGATTGCATTTTCGTTGAGTAGTGACTTGGAAATGGAATTACTTGATGCCGGGTACATGATAACAGTCGACCGGTATAAAGGCGTAACAAAAATTGGCGACGAAAATATCGCAGAAAGCACTGCCGCAACAACGCCAAGCATTATAAGCGTTTTACGCCATTTAAACAGAAAAAATGCTACTTTAAAAGAATCAGTGTAACTGTTCGTGGAGTCATTCAACATAAGACCATCCTCCGGATTTTGACTTGCAAAGGTAGAGAAATCTACCTAAAATGCAATTAACCCAATAAGTTCGTTTAAAATATTAGGCGGGTATAGGGAAAAACCATCTGAAAGGTTTACACCCAGCCTATTCGGAAATGGAGAACTAAATGAAAAATCGGCTTTAAAACGTGGAGAAATAAATTAGACTAATCAAAATACTCAAGCTTCATTTCCACTATAATTCATGTATTCAGCCACTTACATATTAGTTGAATTCCCGGATAAAAGGTTGAAATCTCTTTTATCTTATTCGTTCCGTAAAAGACGGAGAAACCCTCCAACGCTAAGTAATTGGAGAACAAATGCCCAAATCAGGGAAGCAAATCCGGCTAGCAGCAAGGCTAAACGCCAGTCAATATTCATAGAGCTGGCCCCCAGGTTAAACAAAATAACTCCAAAAGCAAACATCGCTAAAGTAATTATATACTTCCAGTTAACGGTGAACCTGAAAATATGCTGTGCGATTGCAATCTGGATAATTGCAGTAACAAACTGGGTTATCAGGCTGGCATAGGCTGAGCCCACGGCCATAAGTGGCGGAATAAGGAAGTAGTTTAGGCTTATATTCAACACCATACCTGTTAAAGCCATGATATTCAGAGCTTTTAGACTTCCATTAGCCGTAAGTAAGGTTCCGAAAATATAGGTTGTCGAAATCGGTATAAACCCGATGATCAGGAACACAAATACTTTTTCCGATTCCCTAATCTGTCCGGTATAGAGTAATTCCATAATCTGATCACTGAAAAAGGATGTGCAGGTAGCGATGATCATCGAAATAGTAAAAATAATGGTAAACGATAGCTTCACCATCCCGACAACAGGTGACTTATCTTTAATGAGCCT
>JBAXXB010000023.1:0-25734 GCA_037128115.1 Bacteroidota bacterium | reverse complement strand
CTGCCGCTGTCGAAGCCTGCAAATGGATGAAACAGCTGAATAACAAAGCTGCTCTTGTTTTTTCAGAATTCCCCGTCAATGCCTGTACTGACATTACCGGTTTCGGGCTTGCCGGGCATCTCAGCGAAATGACCCGTGGCAGTGAAGTAAATGCGGAGATAGTCTTCAGTTCACTGCCATTTATGAAGGGTGTTAAAGAACTTGCACTTGCCGGCGCCATTCCGGGAGGAACGCATAACAACCTGGGCTTTTACAAGGATTGGATAATATGGAAATCAGTTTTTTCGGATACAGAGAAACTGATGTTCTGTGACGCCCAGACATCCGGTGGTTTACTGGTAGCTTTGCCTGGCAAATATGCGGATAGCGTTTTGCGGCAATTATCGATACAAGGTGTTGACTGCGCTGTTATTATTGGTTCTGTCACCGGATCGGGTAACGGTTTAATTGAGGTTATTTGATAAACTATGACTCCTGTTGTATCTGGTGTTAGAGCATTTTTATACAGGTATTTCTTGCAACTGAAGAGTTGGGTGTTCCGTCTGCCCCGCTTAGCAAAAGCTGTGGGCGTAGCATTCCTGTGCTTTCTTGTTTTGTTTTTTATTATTGACTTTATATTTCCCATACATACTGATATTCGGTACTCAAAGTTAATTCTTTCGAATGATGATAAACTGTTATATGCCGCTTTGTCATCCGACCAGCAATGGCGGATGAAAGCCGAAATCAAAGAGGTGAGTCCTTTACTGATAAAGACACTTGTTTTCAAAGAGGACCGATGGTTTAGGTTCCATCCCGGCATTAATGCCATTGCCATCACCAGGGCGGTATGGCAAAATATGAACAGCGGAAAGCGGGTATCCGGCGCCTCCACCATAACGATGCAGGTGATCCGCATGCTGGAGCCTCGGGAACGAACATTACCGAACAAATTGATCGAGTTTTTCAGGGCCCTTCAACTGGAGTTGCATCATTCAAAAAGTGAAATTCTTAGTCTCTATATCAACCTTCTGCCATACGGAGGTAATATACAGGGTGTTAAAGCAGCTTCTTTTCTTTATTTCGGGCAGGAGCCACAGGCCCTCAGCCTGGCCCAGATCGTTACACTGGCTATAATTCCGAATAATCCGAATCACCTTCGCCTGGGAAAGGATAATGGCCGGATTGTCCAGGAACGGAATTCCTGGCTGAAAAAACTATATAGGCATGGATCCTTCAGCAAAGCAGACCTGGAGGATGCTCTTGCCGAACCACTTACTCTGCATCGCTATGAAGCCCCGAAACAAATTCCACACCTGGCCCGGCTTTTATCGCGCATGCATCCTGACGAAGCCGTCATACATTCTTTTATCGATCCCCGCTTACAGGATTTTGTCGAAAATACCCTTATCAACGAAGTAAATAAATACCGGGGCATGGGGGTAGGAAATGCATCCATGGTGCTTATCGATAACCATACTCATGCTGTTATCGCATACGCAGGTTCTGCCGGTTTTACGGAAAGTCAGTTCCAGGGCCAGGTTGACGGAGCCTCGGCACTACGGTCACCGGGAAGTGCTTTGAAGCCGTTCCTGTATGCCATGGCTATGGATCGTGGTTTGATTACTCCTAAGACAATTTTGCAGGATATTCCTCAGAATTTCAATGGTTACCGCCCGTTGAACTACGACGAGACTTTCCGTGGACGGCTGCCAGCCTCCCAGGCACTGGCGCTTTCGCTCAATGTTCCGGCGGTGGACCTGGCCAACAGGGTAGGGGTGGAGCTGTTTGCCGAAAAACTCAGCCGAGGAGGATTGAAATGGATAGCTGAACGAAAAAAAACACTCGGATTATCAGTAATCCTGGGTGGTTGTGGCGTGACGCTTACGGAACTTACCAGTTTATATTCCTGCCTGGCCAGCGCGGGGATTAAATATCCTCTTCAGTTTTCACGAAACGAAACGGCTGCTGTGCCCGATACACTTTTCAGCCCGCAGGCGGTATGGATGATCAATGAGATTCTCACCGGGCTAAAACGCCCCGACTTGCCGAATAATTTTGAAAATACGGTTAACCTGCCTCACATTGCCTGGAAAACGGGTACATCCTATGGCCGGCGTGATGCATGGAGCCTGGGCTATAATCCTGATTACACTGTCGGTGTCTGGGTCGGAAATTTCGATGGAACAGGTGTTCCGGAACTTTCGGGTGCTGATTTCGCAACCCCGGTCCTGTTTAAAATCTTTAATTATCTTACCTTTAACCGGAAAGCAACCTGGTTTAAGCGGCCACCCGGTCTGGATTTCAGGCTCGTATGCAGCGAATCAGGACTACCGCCCGGCGAAAACTGCACCAACCTGGTAATGGATGATTATATACCGGCCGTTTCCCCTAACAGGAAATGCGACCACCTGATGCCTGTATTTGTAAATGAAGCGGGAAATATGTCCTATTGCCGTTCGTGCATGCCACAGGCGGGCTACCGGACTGAATTATACCCAAACCTGAGCCCTGCCTTGATAGCTTTTTATGAAGAAGAACAGATCCCTTACCGGAAAATACCTGCTCACAATCCTCAGTGTAACAGGGTGTACCATAACGACAGCCCGGTAATTACTTCACTTACTGACGGGAAGGAATACATCCTTTATTCTTCCAGGAAACAGCAGTTACAACTTGCTTTTACGGCTGCTACCGATGTGAATAAGGTCTATTGGTATATTGATGATAAGTTTTTCAAGGAAGCGACCCGGGGACAGAAGCTGTTTTTTACTCCAACGGCAGGGTCAATCAAAATTTCATGCAGCGACGATAAAGGAAGAAATACGGATATATTGGTGAAGGTGAGCTTTATGTAATGTCGTACGTTTGAGAGTGATGGTCAAAGTATGATTTATAACATCCTGCTGTTATTATCAGAAAGTAACTTCTTGCATTCCTTTTTACCGATAATATAGCGCTTTATATCTGGAGTAGGATGAATTTTACAGATTAGCCTGTTTTTTATTAAAGCTATATCTTAAATTTGCCATTGACAAACGAACTTTGTGCGAGTCCAGTTCTTGAATTAAATTAATCGCAAATAAATCAGTTAATTATGAAAAATTTTCTCTTTTTTATGCTGCTAATCCTGGCCCAGGTTTCACTCCAGGCTCAAAAACCATTCTTCCCACCCAAAACTCCCGTTCAGGCTGTGACCGATACTTTGCACGGGTTGTTGATCACTGACGATTACCGTTGGCTCGAAAATAAGGCCGACCCCGCCGTGATAAACTGGACACGCGCCCAACACGATTATGGTATCGCCTACCTGGAAGCTTCTCAAAAGAAACACGATGGACTTCGCGAAGATATTACCGCCTACATTGACCGTGATTACGAAAGCCCGCTCAATAAAGAGGGCAAGCGTATCTTCCAGACCGTGAAGAGAAAAGGGGACAAACAGAATAAACTCTATACCATTCTTAACGGGCAAAAAATATTGATTTGGGACCCTGTCCAGCTTGATACTACAGGCAATACTTCAACTTCTGGGGTTGCCTATACTTACGATGGCGAAAGGGCAGCCATCAGTGTCCAGAAAAGCGGTGCCGAAATTACTACCACTTATGTAATCGACACCCGTACCGGCAAGATACTGTTCCCTCCACTCGAGAATACTTTCGGTTTTCAATGGACCAAGGATCAGCAACATGCATATATTACGCTCAGGAGCAAAACGGATATAGATAAACAATTGCCTCTTAAAACCTATTGGATCAAAGTTGGTGATCCCCTGGAAAAAGCCAGGGAGATTGGTACGACCGCTGATGCCAAAAACAGTTACTATACTTACGATAACCGATACAGTGACGTTAGTTTTGCCGGCGAGAGTGATTTCTACTCTAATAGTTGTTATATCCGTAAAACAGGCAGTTTCGACAAAGGTCAGCTTATCTACGAAAGTAAAAAATCTGCGGCTTATCCTGAAGCCATAGGTGATAAATTGTACATTTTTACAAACGACAATGCGCCGAATTATAAATTACTGGTTGCCGATAAAAATAACCCTGAATCCAAAAACTGGAAGGTGCTAATTCCGGAAAGCAAGACTGTGATGCAGAGTTATGCCGTTACCAGGAGGAATATAATTATCCAGGATAAAATTGATATACAGAGCAGGCTTACTCTCTATGACCTGAATGGGAAGCGCATCAAGCAGATTGAACTGCCCGAAACCGGAAATGTGTCCGGCCTGGGTTACGACCGGGAGGAAGATTCAGTATATGTAAACCTTAATACCTTCACTTCCGAAACCAAAGTTTTCATAGCCTCCCCTTCCAATTTCAAATGGCGTCTTTATTACCAGCGCGACATGAAGCTGGATATGAGCAATATAGTTGGTGAGATTAAGTTTTACAACTCAAAGGATAGCACCAGGGTACCTGTGTTCGTGGTACACCGCAAGGATATGAAACTCGACGGCAACAACCCTGTGTTGTTAACTGCTTATGGTGGATTCAATTATGGAATCCAGCCTGATTACTATGGTTTCTATGCTTCGTTCCTGAACAAGGGAGGTATTGTTGTGGAAGCCGGCATACGCGGTGGAGACGAATATGGTGAAAAATGGCACGAGAACGGCATGCTGGCTCATAAACAAAATTGTTTCGATGATTTTAACAGTTGTGCCGAATGGCTGGTTAAAGAAAAATATACCAATACTTCCAGGATTGTTGCCCTGGGAGGAAGTAACGGGGGATTGCTGATGGGGGCGGTTGCTACGGAGCGTCCTGAGCTTTTTAAAGCCATTGTATGCATGGTTCCCTTGCTCGACATGCTGCGTTACCAGAAATTCCTGATCGCGCGTTACTGGATACCTGAATACGGAACTGCCGAAAACGAGGCCGACTTCCGCTGGCTTCTGCAGTATTCACCTTACCAGAATATCCGCAGGGGAATAAATGTTCCTACCATGCTGGTGACGGCTGGCGAAAACGACAGCCGGGTCGATCCCATACATGCAAAGAAATTTGTTGCAGCCCTTCAGAATAACCCGGGCCAGATCAACCCTGTCATACTTCATATGGATTACAACAGCGGGCATGGCAGCGGGCAGGCAACCTCTCAACGGATTGATAATTGGGTCTTTATCTACGAATTTATAATGAACCAGCTTGGGATGTAAATTCCTGATTTTCAATACGAGCAGGCTGCATACGAAATAAAGTAATTTTGTACAAGCTGGCTTTATTGCAATCATTTTGTATTAAACAGGGAAACGGATGGATCTCATTTCTGACAGATTGGTGTTTAAAAGGATGTCATCCGCTGATTTTCCATTTTATTCCAGCCTTGTGATGAACGGGGAAGTTATGAAATACATTACGGGGAAATCTCTGAGCCATGAAGAGGCTATTCAGCGTTTCCAGGCGGCTCTTTATGCAGGGAACGGATACCAGGAAGCAGGTTTTTTTATTGCTGAAACCAGGCTTGACACCAAATTGATTGGGGTTGTCAAACTGGTGAGGCTTGCTGATCAACGGGCCGAAATTGGTTATATGCTTTTACCTCAATTCTGGGGTAAAGGCTTTGCCTCCGAAATGGTGGAACGCATGATTATACTTGCAAAAGAGAAAAAGCTTGCCGCTGAAATTATTGGTATTATTGATCCTTCTAACCCTGCTTCCATCCGTGTGCTGACCAAATTTGGTTTTTGCTTATATGACACAGGCCAGATTGACGGTCTGGATGCAGCCTATTACAAACTGGAACTTCTGAAACTATATTCAGCTAATTCAAAAAAAAAGGGTCTTGTGATGCCAGGTTGATGTAGTTTGAAATAACCTGGTAAACAGGTTATTGTAACCGGATAATAGTGTTAGAATTCGTTGAACTATCATAAATCACACATAATCACGAGAATAATTTATGAAAAGTCTATGTTCTGCATCCCAGGTCCAAATTCTCTCTTCATTGGCTTGTAGCTCCCGCCATCCCTAAACCTTTCACTTCTCTCCCCCAACCCCACGCCCAACCCCTAACTCCTAACCCCCAACCCCCAACTCCACATCCTATGCATTCCCGTTTTATTACCGACCAGATTGAAATAGACGCAATTATCAACAAATGCGAAGTCTGTTATGTAAGCATGGTCGACGAGAACAACCTGCCCTATGTTTTGCCCTTTAATTTTGGTTACAGCAATGGGGTTGTATACCTGCATTCGGCTCAAAAAGGGCATAAGATCGATATCTTAAAGAAGAACCCGGCCGTGTGTATAGCTTTCAGTACCGACCACCAGTTACGCTACCAGAGCGAGCAGATGGCCTGTAGTTACAGCATGAAATACCGCTCTGTGCTTGCTTTTGGCAAAGTGGAGTTTTTCGACGACATGGATCAGAAAGCCGAATCCTTTAACACCGTGATGGCACATTATACCGACAGGGAATTTACCTATGGAGTCCCCGCATTAAGGGAGGTTTGTACTTTTAAAGTGAAGGTTGAGGAATTTACAGCCAAGCTTTATGGGTATTAATTCTTGGGTAGGGAGTACCTGGCCCTTATTTTTTTGTGGATAAGGGCAAATACTGTCCCCAGAATGGCTCCCGTTATCATCCCCGTCATTACATCGCCAGGGTAATGCACTCCCAGGTAAATCCGGCTGTAGGCTGTCAAAAATGCGTATAGCAGGGGAACCAGGATAATGTACCAGCGCTTACGGGCAGCTGATTTTATAATGAACAGAGCAACAGCAAACGCATTCGACGAATGAGCCGAATAAAAGCCATACATGCCGCCGGTGTAGCCTTTTACGAAATGTACCATTGCTTGCAGGTGCGGTTCCTGCGAAGGCCTTAGACGCATTACGTTCACCTTGGCTAAATTACATAACTGGTCGGATGCTATTATCAACAGTGTGATTGCTACCAATACAGTCCAGTACCGCTTTGGAAACTGCCTGTACAATATCCACAGTAACCATGCATAGAGCGGAATCCAGAAAAACCTGTCGCTGAAAAGCCACATCATTTGATCAAAAAATGAATTATGATGTGAATTCAGGAAAAGGAACAGACTTTCGTCGAAAGATTTAAGGGCTTCCACCATCGTTTGGTTATTTCTTCAAAAGTATGAAAATCGGGAATGCCGGGGCTACCGGTCTATATATATTCTTCCAGTTGCTCGATGGTCATGACCGATCCCGTTTGTATTCCGGCACTGAAAATGGCACCCAGTATAATTTGGGCAACATCTCCTGGTTTTGAAAGCCTTCCTTCTTCATATAAACTGATAAAACTGTCTCTCCCTGGAAACATCGTTTTATCCAATTGCCGTATTGACTCCTGCATGCCGGTCTCAATGATTCCAGGAGCCAGTGCAAATATGGTAACAGGATTAGGTTCAGTGCTTTGCTCAAGACCAACTACTTTAGTCATCATGTCAATCCCGGCTTTTGAACTGCCGTAAACGCTCCATCCGCTGTATGGGATAAAGGAAGCCCCGGAAGAAATATTAAGAATGACTTTCGGAATGGCGAACGTAAGTGTACGGGCGATAAAAATCGAACTCAGTATCATCGGTGCCAGCAGGTTCAGCTTAATATGCTTTTCGGCCATTGCGAAATCAACTGATTGCAAAGGAGCAACCGGTTCGAGCATTCCGGCGTTGTTGACAAGCGCAATACGGTCATTATCAGCCAGGTGTATTTTGTCGAAAACTGCATTTATACAATTTTCTGCCTCTTTAGGCTGGCCCAGGTCGCATTCAAAATAGAATAAAGGAACCTGAATGGACGCCGCCAGTTCTGTAAGATCTTCGTTCAAGGTCCTGGAAATGGCAAGAAGGGTATTTCCAGGCATTAGAAGGTTTCGGGTTAATGCTTCACCTAAACCGCGCGAGGCTCCTGTAATGATATAGTAATTCATGGTTTGTACGAATGTAGTTGTATGATTGGCATGCTGTTAATATTTCTCAAATCTCAAAGTAAATATATAAACAACTGAACATTCAGGATGTTTATAATGTTCCATTCCAGGCCAAATGTACTGAACTTAAAGGTTCGTGGAATCACCCTGTTTGGCTGAACTATTAACTGAAAAAAATGTACTATGAACAATGCCGTTTTTATTTTTGATTATCCTTCCAATGAACCGGTAAGGTCTTATTCTCCGGGTTCCCGCGACCGTAAAGATTTGCAGGCTGAACTGGACCGTTTGAGCTCGACGCAGTTAGAAATTCCGCTTATTATTGGAGGTAAGGAGGTTTTTACAAACGATACCGATACCATCACCATGCCGCATGATCATGGTCATGTGCTTGCACGCTACCACAAGGCTGGAGAAAAAGAAGTGAAAATGGCTATTGAGGCAGCACTCAAAGCTCATCGCGAATGGGAATCCTTTTCCTGGTTCGAAAGGGCTTCGGTTACGCTTAAGGCAGCAGAGCTCCTGTCAAAAAAATACCGTATGCTGATCAATGCAGCTACCATGTTGGGGCAGAGCAAGAGCGCTTACCAGGCTGAAATTGACGCAGCTTGCGAAACTATTGATTTTCTGCGTTTTAATGCGCATTACATTTCCGATATATACAACGAACAACCCCACAGCGACCCGGGTATAATTAACAGGCTTGAATACAGGCCTCTCGAGGGATTTGTTTTTGCGGTTACCCCGTTTAACTTTACGGCTATCGCTTCCAACCTGAATATGGCGCCGGTTTTGATGGGTAACACAACCCTGTGGAAACCGGCAACCTCTTCCATACTTTCTAACTATATCTTAATGCAGGTTTTTAAAGAAGCCGGCCTGCCTGATGGAGTGATTAATTTCATTCCCGGGCAGGGATCAGTGGTTGGTAATCAGGTTATTGCCGATAAAAACTTTGCCGGCCTGCATTTTACGGGCAGCAACAGGACATTTAACCAGCTTTGGCAAAGTACGGCAGCCAACCTGGCTAACTACCGTTCATATCCCCGAATTGTAGGCGAAACGGGAGGTAAAGACTTTGTGCTTGTTCATCCGAGTGCGGGTGTCGATGAGGTTTCAACCGCCTTAGTCCGGGGTGCATTCGAATACCAGGGGCAGAAGTGCTCGGCCGCCTCACGGGCCTATGTCCCCGAAAGTCTTTGGCCAGCCGTAAAAAAGCGGGTTGGCGAAATGCTGGCAGAAATAAAGATAGGCGACGTTCGAGATTTCAGCAATTTCATGAATGCCGTGATCGATGAGAAATCGTTCGATAATATTACGGGGTATTTAAATAAAGCCAAGAATTCCACTGCTGCCGAGATTGTGTTTGGAGGTAATGGTGATAAATCGAAAGGGTATTTTGTTCAACCCACTATTATCCAGGCCCACGATCCTCATTTTGTTACTATGACAGAGGAGATTTTCGGACCGGTTCTTTCTGTCCATGTATACAAGGATAAAGATTTCGATCAAACGGTGCGCCTTGTCGACGAAACCTCACCTTATGGTTTGACGGGTTGTATTTTTGCCCAGGATCGTGGTGTGCTGGTGAAAGTTGCTGATGAATTGAAATACGCGGCAGGCAATTTCTATTTCAACGATAAGCCTACCGGGGCGGTAGTCGGGCAGCAGCCATTCGGCGGATCGCGTCAGAGCGGGACGAATGATAAGGCCGGTAGCCACCTTAACCTGTTACGCTGGATCAGCCCGCGTACGATCAAGGAAACACTCATCCCGCCTACCGATTATCGGTATCCTTTCATGAAGGAAGATAAGTGCCACTGATTTTGAAGTATCTTTGCCAGGTTCTCGCGGCTTTTGTTAAGTCATTCTCTAATTAACTACCCTAGTGTATATGAAACAACACCGTAACGGCAAAATTCTTGCCTTACTTTTTACAGGCGTATTGATGGGTGCACTCGATATTTCAATCGTTGGCCCTGCAATACCGGCAATAGAACAAACAATTAAGGTCGATCATCACCTGCTCAGCTGGATATTCAGTATTTATGTGCTTTTCAACCTGGTGGGCGTCTCCTTCCTGGCAAAGCTATCCGACCTTTATGGAAGGCGGAATATATATGTTTTTTCAGTAGCGGTTTTTGCCTTAGGGTCAGCCGTTGTTGCCATGTCGGATAATATTACCGTGCTGCTTATCGGCAGGGCTATACAAGGTTTCGGGGCCTCCGGCATATTCCCGGTGGCATCGGCTGTTATTGGCGATATTTTTCCTCCCGAAAAGCGTGGCCGTACTCTTGGAATGATTGGTGCCGTATTCGGAATTGCATTTATTATTGGGCCGGTTATAGCAGGTGTACTAATGCTCTGGTTTAAATGGAATGCACTATTCCTGATAAATTTACCCATAGCTGCTGTAGTTATCTTTTTCGCATGGCGTATGCTTCCGTCGAAAAAAGGAGTCATCAAACCTCATTTTGACTGGACAGGCATGATTCTTATTGCAGTATTGCTAGCTTCGTTTGCTTATGGTATCAACAATATAGAAGCTACCGAAGGAATCAGGGGGATCTTATCAATCCATGTTTACCCGTTTTTGCTTATAACACTCATCACCTTGCCGGCATTTATCTTTTTCGAAAAGCGATCGCCTTCACCTGTCATTAAAATTCAGCTTTTTGATGTTAAGCAAATCCGGATCGTCGGACTAGTGGCTTTTGGAACCGGTATTATACAGGCAGTTACAATATTTGTCCCCGAAATGGCAGTGAATGTTTTTGGAGTAACAACTTCACAGGCAAGCTTTATGCTGATTCCATTTGTACTGGCTATTGCGGTAGGCTCACCCGTGGCAGGACGGTTAATTGATAAAATAGGCTCGCGGGCTATTGTAATGGCCGGGCTAACATTGGCAGCGGCCGGACTATTGTTTTTCTATATGAACGCTGCTTCGCGTTTTAATTTTTATGCAGCAGGGATATTGATGGGAATCGGTTCGGCCATGTTGCAGGGATCAGCCCTGAGGTACATCATGCTGAACGAAGTTCAGAGCTCCGAAAGGGCGCTCGGACAGGGTATTATTACATTATTTACCAGTACCGGCCAGATGACCGGCGCTACTCTTATAGGGATAGTTGTTGCCTCTACTTCGACCCGGGTCCTGGGTTATTCGCAGAGTTTCCTGGTAATCGCTCTGATCGCGCTGACGGTTATGCTACTAAGCTCCAAACTTAAAAGCAGGAGCGAGGAACTGGCAAGTGCTTCCTCTGTAGCAGAATAATATCGGAATATATTTGCGACAAAATTGAGGCTGGAATAAAATTATGCATTCAAAGTTGACCAATTGGTAATGGGCCTGGAACTGTTTCATTGCAAGCAATATTTTATAATCGCTTTATGATTCTGAGGCTGTGCGTATATGTGCCTTGCTCAGTATTAAAAATGCCATTATGATCAAATTTGTCAATTCTTACCTGCCCAGAAGCATGGAGGATAAGATCCGGCCCAATGATTATACCAACATGAATAATCTCTCCTGCAAGGTTGTCGAAGAAAGCAAGATCGCCTGGCATCGCCTCATCTGCAAAATCGATAGCACTGCCTCGCTGAGCCTGTTGTGATGCATCGCGAGGCAAATCCAGCCCGCAAATGTGATAAACTACCTGTACAAGACCTGAACAGTCGATTCCTGTTAGGCTGCGCCCTCCCCAGAGGTAGGGCACATTCAGGTAAGCAAGGGCAGTGGAGGAAACCTTTGATACAACAAATTTCCGATGAACAATCTTGACTTTACTTGTAGTGGAATATAGTTTGTGACCAAGATGAAACATGCCGTTTTCATATAATGGCAGATGGCTTCCTTTTGTGATCAGGATTTTTGAGCCATCACTCCTGCAGGTGGCTTCCCCGGTTTTGTCAGCAAGCACATGATTGGATCGGTGCCTGACTTTTCCAACGAATTCATCCGTAACCTGCATGGATTGTTTTCGGTCTATCCAGCCTTTGTAATTATCCAGGTGCATACTCACAAGGAGCCAGTTCCCCTTCTCTTCCAGGATGTTATAGGTTTCGCCAAATAATATTTGGCTGACCATTTCACTTTTATGCGACGGTTCTAACCTGACAGGAACCTGTGATAGAGGGCATATTGCGTTCATGGTACTGAGCAAATGTACAAGTTACTGGTTTTCAATAACAGAAACCAGGCATAAATGAATAATTAAGAAGCCAAAGATAGTAAATGGTAGTTTGAAAACAAAAATTCATATATTCGTGTGCTCTATTCCTTTCACATGAAGTTGATTATCACCAAGAAACTCTGGCGCAATTACTATCAGATCAATAAGATATTATTGTTTCTCATAACATTGGTCATTTTATTGGCCTTGTTTCCGCGTGAAGGAAAATTCAAATATGAATTCCAGCGGGGCAAACCCTGGCAGCACGACGACCTGGTTGCCCCTTTTGATTTTGCAATACTTAAGCAACAGGCTGAATTACAGAATGAACGTAAGACGGCTTTAACGGAAGCATACCTTTTTTTTAGGTTTGATGCAGAGAAAATTGAATACGCAAAAAGTAACTTCCTGGCGCGTTTGGATGGAATAAATCCTGAACAGCTAACAGTTCAGCAAAAGGAAATGGTCGTTAAAACCGGGTTTTCACTGCTCGACAGTATTTACTGCAGGGGAATCATTGAAATTACTCCGGAAATAGAGGCGAAAAATCCGGATTTCAAAATAGCTGTTCTGAAAGAGAATCAGGCAAAAATTATACCGGTCAATAGTTTACTTACAATCAGTAAAGCCAATGAGTATATTTTGATGAACCTGGCTCTGGTTCAAGGGGTTGACGGGAAATTTATTTTGCCTTTTCTTCAGGCATCCATCATGCACAATGTTTTATTCGACGAAAATCTGACCCTGGTCCAGCGCAAACAAGCGCTTGCTAACATATCGACGACCAGGGGAATGATGCAGAAAGGCGAGCGGATAATTGCCAAAGGGGAACTAGTAAATGATTCGAAATTTCAACAATTGGAATCGCTGCGTTTGGAATTTGAATCAAAATCCGGATCCGGGTATAATTTCAAAATGATATTGCTGGGCAGATTCATCCTCATCGCAATGGCTTTACTGGTTTTCGCGCTGTTTATGTTTACCTTCAGGCATGATATTTATATTGAAAACCGGAATATAGTTTTGTTACTGTTATTGGTTACAATCATGGTTTCATTCACCACGTTCATCATGAATATGAATGTTTCCTATATCATGGCTGTGCCTATCTGCCTTGTGCCTATTATTGTAAGGACATTTTATGATACGCGTCTGGCATTGTTTGTGCATATTATAACGGTAATCATACTGGGCTTCCTGGTGCCCAATAGTTTTGAATTCCTGTTCATGCAGCTTATTACAGGTATCATCACCATAATCAGTATAGTGCATTTGTATCATCGTTCCCAGTTTTTCTTTACTTCGCTGATGATACTTATTTCATATTCAGCTATTTATGTTGGGATGACACTCATGCAGGAAGGCTCTTTTGAGCAACTGGATAAGATAAATTTCCTGATGTTTGGCATCAGTGCTTTACTTACTCTTTTCTCATACCCGCTCATATACCTTTTCGAAAAGATTTTCGGGATGATAACGGATGTCTCTCTTATTGAATTATCGGATACCAATTCAAAACTGTTGCGCGAATTGGCCATTATTTCACCCGGCACATTCCAGCATTCGCTTATCGTATCTAATATAGCAGAGGAAGCTGCCCGAGCAATCGGAGCCAATTCCCTGCTTGCCCGCACGGGAGCACTGTATCATGATATAGGTAAAATGGATATGCCGATGTACTATATAGAAAATCAGTCGGTTGGGATTAATCCGCATGATGATCTTTCGTTTGAGGAAAGTGCACGTATCATAACCGGGCACGTGATACGGGGTATTGAAAAAGCCAGGCTTAATAAACTACCGGAAGCTATCATTGATTTTATCCGGACGCATCACGGTACCCGTTATACCCAATATTTCTACAATAAATTTAAAGAGGACGCAGGTGATATCCCCTTTGATGAATCAACTTTCCGTTACCGGGGCCCTGTGCCTCATTCAAAGGAGACTTCCATACTCATGATGGCTGATTCGATTGAGGCGGCCTCTCGTTCACTCAAAGCACCTACTGAATCGGAAGTCAGTGATTTGGTTGAGCGTTTAATTGATAATCAAATGGAAAACAAACAGTTCCGGAATTCATCTCTAACACTGAAGGATATTTCCACGATTAAGAAAATTATCAAAAAGAAACTGCTGAGTATATACCATATCAGGATTGAGTATCCAACTTCGCATTAAGCCGATCCGGATCCGAAATTTCAATAGTTTCAAGATATGTCTTCGCATCCGGTCCCAGGTTGAATATCAGGTCAATTATGCTTAGATCAGGGATATAGTCAAGATTCTCTTCAAAAACTTGCTGGTACCTGGGCATCCGGAAAACCAGGTCCTGATAGGGGAATTGCTTTGGCGAGAAACTATTTCGGAGATCAGTCCGTTCCGGCAATTTATCGTATTGCCCGGTGAAATACAAATCTACTATTTTGATTTTCAATGCTTTCAAAATAATGAGCAATAACGCCTGGTTCAAATCAATCAGAAGTTCATACTTTTTTAGGTATACAGGCTCAAATAAATCTCTGTAGTATAGGAAATATGGTGCTTTGTTGTATGCGCTGACGATTGACCGCCAATGCAAAACTGGCCAGTTTGCCGATCCGTCTGTTGTGATCTCGTTCGTTTTTGTATGATTTCCGTTTACCTTGTTAACAGGTACGGTCAGGCTCAATATACCAGCTGCGGAGGCAATAATACAGCGGTTGCGGAAGGTCTGTTTAGGGTAGGTTTCGTGTATTTCAATTCCGGCATTACCTGCCTTCAGCAAGACTGCCATCCACGAAATGGGTGGAAGGTAGGCTGTAGATAACAGAATTGGCTCCATCAGTTTATTTTAAGGCAAAAGTACTGAAAAGAAAAAGGACAGCCAAGCCGGCTGCCCTTTACTGAAAGTTTAATAGAATTAATTGGATGCCAGCAAAACCTCGTTAATCGCATCTGTCATAGCCTGCTTAGGCAAAGCCCCCATGGCCATCTGGGGTTTTCCTTCCTTCGGACAGAAAAGCAACGAAGGAATGCTTTGTATGCCAAAAGCCGCCGACAATTCCTGCTCATCTTCGGTATTTACTTTGTAAATGTTGATTTTTCCTTCAAATTCTTTGGAAAGTTCTTCTAAAATCGGGGCGACAATTTTACATGGACCACACCAATCGGCATAGAAGTCAATCAGGCAGGGCAGGCTACCCTCGAACTGCCATTCCTGGTTCTTTTCATAATTAAATACTTTTTCCAGGAAGGTCTCTTTTGTTAAATGTTCCATTATGTTTTTTTTGTTATTGCAGGTTAATGATAGATTATTTTTTAAGCAAAACATCAGTGACAATCTTTTCGTAGGTTTCTTTTGGCAGGGCACCTTGTGTCATTTGCGGATCACCATTTGCCGGGCAAAAGAAAACTGTAGGAATACTATTGATGCCAAAGAATTGGGATAATTCGCGCTCCTGGTCTGTATTCACTTTATATACGGTGATCTGGCCTTTGTACTTTTCAGCAAGTTCAGCAAGCATAGGGGCAACCATCTTGCATGGACGGCACCAATCTGCATAAAAGTCTACTATACACGGCTTATCTCCGTTAAATTTCCATATTTTAGGGCTTTTCTCAAAATTGTACACTTTTTCAAGAAACATGGCCTTGGTCATCTGTATTACGGCTTCATTGCCGGATGTTTCCAAAGATGAGCTTATTACGGCTGTATTATTAGTTGTAACTGAACCTTTGTCTTTTGCACTGGTATTGTTTTCAGGGGAAGCGACTCCACTGCAGGCACTTAACCAGATTAATGAAAGGAAAGCCAAACCCGCAAATGTGTTTTTCATAATCATTTTGTTATTGAGTGTTTTTTGAAGCTGCAAAGATATGTCAAATTTCGTATATATCGCATAAATGTCACTAATTATTTATATTTTTGCAGCAAATGTTCTGAAAAGGTATAATGGCCGGAGAAAGAGTATCCAATAACAGTGTAACTAAATGAGTGGACCGAGAATTATTAACCTTAAAGAAATAGTGGGCGAACTTGAATTTGATCAATTCAAAGACAAATTTAATAGCCATGTGGAATGCCTTGCCATTTTAGCCGAAGCTAAATGGAAAAGCGGTTTTGTTTGCCGCCTCTGCGGCAACGAAAGATATTGCCAGGGGCGAACTTTGCATTCTCGAAGGTGTACACGATGTAAAAGGGATGAATCTGCCACGGCTCATACGGTTTTTCATCATTGCAGGATGGATCTTCCAAAAGCATTCG
This sequence comes from Bacteroidota bacterium, assembly GCA_037128115.1. GTDB lineage: Bacteria > Bacteroidota > Bacteroidia > Bacteroidales > UBA4417 > UBA4417. Next base: position 9,427 of record JBAXXB010000023.1, on the reverse strand, counting down.
AAATCGCTTACCTGGTTTGCGGAAAACCGTCAATGCCTGCATCTGAGATTTCAATCGTCATGGATACCAGGCATATGACTTGTCTGAATTTTAAGAAAAGAATATTACATTGCCTGCATACAGAAGTATCATTTATTTCTGATACCAGGTCGATATAAAGTCCGGTTTTTTATCCTGGATCCTGATGCAACTTCTGCAAGCAGGAGTGAAAATGGTTAAATGAAAAAAAGAGGCTGACCAATTGGCCAGCCTCTTTTTAGTACTGAAAAGTCAGTAATTATTTCACGGTTTTGATTTCAACCCTGCGGTTTTCGGCACGGCCGGCTGCAGTCTTGTTGTCACCAACAGGGCTTGCTTCGCCGAAGAACTTCTTAACCAGGCGGTCTTTAGCAACACCCTTCTTCACGAGGTAGTTGATCACATAATCAGCACGTTTTCCTGAAAGTTTCATGTTGTATGCATCATTTCCTTGTGAGTCAGCATAACCTTCAACCGAAAGGGTAACATCAGCATGATCATTCAGGATTGTTACAACTTCGTCCAGATCCTTTGTATATTTAGTCATCATGACTGATTTGTCAACTCCAAAATAAACAACTTTGAAATATTCGAATTTCTTGATTTCGGGGCATCCAAAGTTCGAAGCTACTCCGGCTACGTCCGGACATTTGTCATCTTTGTCGGCAATTCCGTCACCATCTGTATCAGGGCAACCTTTGAATTTAGCAAGTCCTTTTACATCAGGGCAAGCATCTTCTTTATCTGTAATACCGTCGCCGTCTTTATCAGGACAGCCGCCAAGCTCTTTTAAACCAGCAACATCAGGACATTTGTCATCTTTGTCGGCAATGCCGTCTCCGTCTTTATCAGGACAGCCTTTAAGTTCTTTCTTTCCGGCTACTGTCGGGCAGGCATCTTCGCTGTCTATTATGCCGTCACCATCGGTGTCAGGGCAACCTTTGAATTCAGGTTTACCAGCAACATCCGGGCAAGCATCATCTTTATCGGCAATACCGTCGTTATCCTTGTCAGGGCAACCGGCGAGTTCCATTTTACCAGGAACGGTTGGACACTGGTCATCCTTGTCTTTAACGCCGTCTTTATCAGTATCTTTTGCACCAAAGCGATATTTTACGCCCAGAGTATAATGCATATAATCATCACGCTTTGCATTGGTGGTCGATAATTTTGGTGCCATAACATAATCATAGGCACCCTGAACGTTCAGCCCAACATTTTCCGTCAGCCAGCAGTTGATGCCTACTCCGGTAACCTGTTTCATGTAAGTTGTGCTATTGGTAGCGCCTTTGTCTTTTATGCTTGATGCACCGATTCCTACATAAATGTAAGGATCGAAACGGCTTGTTTCTTTCAAAATATAGCCATTGGCAAACTTATAGGCAATGTTGATGTCACCAGTCCAGAATTTGTCACTGCTTAATTCCTGATCGAGTGATTTCATACGATCCAGTTCGAGTTTGCTGATACCAAACTGAGCAAAGGCATTAAATGAAGGATTGATTACCCGGGCAATTGAAACTGCGGAAGGGAATTTATATCCCTGCCATTTGGTGTATTTAAACTGATCAGGTACACTCAGGTGAACAGCATTGAAATCTTCAAACTGCCAGTTAACTCCTACGGCCCATCTCCAGGTGGTATTCTGAGCGCGAAGGTTAAAAGAAGTGGCAATTAAAGCAATAATTGCAAGAATTGTAAACTTTTTCATAAGTATACGATTTAAATTAAAATTTATGTTGCTATCTGGTTAATTGTTATTTGTTTGATAGTTATTGAGTTGTGTTAGTATTCTGTATCAGGGAGCTGATTAGTTACACTTTTTATATTCAATGCAAAATTCGTGATAAATATACGAAAATACAAGCCATTTCAATGGCTTTTAAGTGAAAAAAATATTAATATTAGTTAAGTGACAGATATATAAGTAGTTGTGATAATTAAATTATTCTTTTTTCAGTATTTTAGCCCTGATAGATTGACTGCCATTATTCATTATCAGCAAATATACGGGCTCCTTAAAATCTGAAAAATCAACATAAATTTTATTTTTACCGCTTATTCCTTTATACGTGGCAGTATAAACAGTTTGACCGTTTAAATTAACTATCCGCACAGTGCTTTCGGAAGCAGAGCCCAAATATTTCTCTATGGTTACCAGATCCGTAACCGGGTTAGGATAAATAAGCAAGGAACTGTCACATGTCTCTTTTTCAGTGATTCCGACAGCCGAGGTAAAATAATTCCCGGACCATCCGGCTGCACTCCCGGTATTATTGGTTATGAATAGAATCATCATTTTCCCGCTGCTTGCCGTAACGGAAGGAGGCAGGGCATTACCGCTGAAAGTACCTAAAATTTCCTGTGTCTGCAGATCTAGTACTTTAACTATGTCGGCGCTGTCGTATGTGTTGAAGGATGTAAAATTGAAAGTGACCGGCATCCCTCCGCTTGGCATGATTTTCCACCTGCACATCGAATTGTCGTTATAGTTTTTATTCCCGCTTCCGTCTTCAATGCTGCCAGAAGGAGAATTCAGTGTTGTTATCCCTGAACAATAAACGGGGATAATACTTTCATAATCCAGTTGAAAGCCTTCCTTGGTAATAGCTGAACCTGTATGGAATTCTATATATACTTTATTCCCGGTAGAAGTCAGGATACCAGGCAGGGCGTTTCCGCTAAACGAACCTAAAAGTGGAGCCGAATTATTCTCCCCATCAAATACCTGTAAGGAGTCAACCCCATTTTCTATGTCTAAACGCAAAAAAGTGATTTTTATATTTTTAATGGAATCATTTTCCGAATTCTGAGGTGAAATCAGCCAGGAGCACCCTGAATTATTTTGATAATTATACCATCCGCTGCCATCCTCAATGGAACCGCACAAACTGTTTAAGGTATCAGGTCCCTGGCAGTACCCGGGGTATTGATTTTGAATGGTGTCAGGAAATAAAGGTATAATTTCCTGTGCAAAGTTAAAATTATTGCCACCCGGAGTAAGATTCGCCGTGTAAAAATATCCATCCTGTGAGCCACCCCATCCCCAGTTAAAATGATAATAATTCCCCGGTTGATACCCATCGCACACAAAGGCGTGTCCGCTTGTGGACTGAACCCCAGCCCAGCCAGCATAATACAAAGGTTTGCGATGATTGAGATTGTTTACTATCAGGCTGTCCCAGTCAATAGTGACACTGTCACGAAAGTAATACTGGGTTTCAGGCCCATACCGGAAATAGTTTTTCAAAGAATAGGCTGCTTTGTGGTTCCACATGCCGCTGCCCGTAGGGCCATAATCCATGTCAACCGAAACTCCAAGTTGAAAAAGAAGTTCTCCGATGGCATCATTCTCTTTGCTTATGAATGATGGCATATTTTCCCAATGATATGAAGTTGCGGCGAAATTGGCTGAAATGGTGCCATAATCAGGATGAGTATATGTATAACTGCCTTGTCCTGATTGCGGGTAACGGTAATAATATAAAAGCTGTCCCATGGCTGTTGCCACGCAGCCTGCATAACAGCGCCCACCCGGACCGGCCGGGTCTGACGGGCACCAATTGTTATAAGGACTATCCTGGTTCCATTTTGATACAAGTAAAGGCTCAACGGATTGTAATGGCAGCAGATCTGTATTGATGCTGAAATCATTACTTAGCAATCGTATCCATTCATCAGATATACCTGCAACCGGAATAATGTTATTCTGAAAGGCATATTCAATTTGTTGCTGGTAATGTTCCATCCAAACGTTGAAACCTGCATGTAAAAGAGTATCAATTGCATAATTGCCTTCAAACTAATAAGCCAGCACGGGTATAACATTATCCACTGCACTTACAACCACGAAGCCTTTGGGGGACATGTCACAGATATAATAGGCGGCAGTTTGCCCTCCTTTGGACCTTATACTTGCTATGCTGATGTCGTTTAAGCCGATAACAGATGAAATATTCGCCTGTTGGAAGTAGAAATTCCGGGCTACCTTAGCAGCCTGCTCAACTGTAATGGCTTCGCAGTGGACCAGGTATGGTAATGCCACTAGCGACAGTGCAAGTATAAAATTGCGCATAGCATATTATTTTATACAAAGGTATTAATTACAGAACTCCAATAGAGAAAGAATCGAATTCTGAGATAAACTCTAAGCATTCTAGACACTCCAAGTACTCTAGGCACTCCAAGTACTCCAAGTACTCCAAGTACTCCAAGTACTCTATGCACTCTAAGTACTTTCTCGAGAAAACTGCATCAACCTTAAAGTTACTTCTCTCAGTTAAGAACAACCTTCTGGTAACTGATTCCTTTTTTTGACCGGATTTGCAGTACATATATTCCGCGGGTAAATTGCGAAACATCAATTCTGTTAACTGTAGAACTTTGTGTGGACCTGGAATCTTCCGAATAAACCATTTTGCCTTCGGAAGAATATAGGGCTAACGAATAGCCTTCAGTGCTGGTTTTTACGTTAATCTGTAGCATGGTTTGAGCGGGATTGGGCGAAACTATAGGATTCAAGCCACTGGGGTCTTGGTTAATACCAGTCAGGCCGGAAGAAGTGTATTCTAAATTCCAGCCGGCAGCGGTATTACCATTGTCTGATTTAAAGATTATCATCAGGTCGCCGGTGTTGAAATTCAATGTGCCAGGATTGTCTTGCCCGTAGAGTTTGTTGTATAATTCATGCGTAACATTATTATAAATAGCTATAAAATCCCCTTCTCCGGCTGTATTCAGTTCGGTAAAAGCAATGCTGACCGATCTGGCATTTTCCGGTTTAATTTCGTACCGGCACATGGTGTTATTATGATAATTATAACCACCGCTTCCATCGCCAAAACTTCCTGCCGGGCTTGTGAGTAAGGTGGTTCCGCTACAGAACTGAGCCTGTTTGGCTGTATAGGATGCCAGCCATCCGTTCGATGTGCCACTCCCATCGGTTACAAATCTAATAAACATGGAGCCGGATAAAGCAGCCGTTTCAGGTGGAATGGAATTTCCGGTATAACTTCCGATCAATGGCGCGTTAGCATCGGAGCCATCATAAACATAAATGAAGTCTTTCCCGTTCTCGAGATCGAAGCGTTGAAAATCCAGCTTTATGTTTTCAAGTGTATCGTCGGGCATGATAAGCCAGTTACAGGAAGTGTTGTTAAAATAGGGTGCTACCGGGCCGCTTCCGTCTTCCATGGTGGCTTCCAGCGTGGTTAGAGTATCCGTAAGTCCGCATTGTAATGAACTGCTTACGGCGGGGATGAAATTGATAATAGCCCCTTGTCCGTTATTGAAATTACTCCCGCCCGGGTTCAGGTTAAACAAATGAAAATAGCCGTTGTAGGAACCGCCCCATCCCCAGTTGAAATGGAAAAACATAGTGTCCTGGTAACCATCAAGATTAAAAGCATGACCACCGCTTCCATATCCGTTATAATACATGGGTTGGCCGGCATCAATCTGCGCCCTTAAGAGGGATTTCCAGCCTTCGTAAGGATAATCGTCGCTATTCACAAGTTCAAGACTCTGGTCGTAACCGAAATAAGTTTTCAAAGCAGTAGCTGCATCCTGGCTGTATGCACCTGATCCGCTTCCGCTATACATCATGTCAACCGAAATGCCAAGTTGCAACTGCAACTGTGCCATTTCAAAATTCTGGTTACTGGTGCTGAGGGTCATATCCTCCCAATGGTAAGTAGTGCTGCCAAAGTCTGCGAAAAGGTACCCGTAAGGATCCCATGTGTAGCCATGCGAACCGGTTCCATGCTGGGGATAGCGCCAGTAATACATCACCTGCGACATAGCAGTCGCCACGCAACCGGAATACACATGTCCGCCTGAACCATTAGGATCGGTTGGACAAAGATAGTTGTACGGGTAACTCTGGTTCCACGAACAGGGAATTAAAGGACCGACAGTTGTTGTAGTCGAAACACTTTTGGCTGACGTATTTTCAATCAAAGCATTCCACTGTGCTATATTGGCCTGTGATGGAGTTATATTGTTATCCTTCAGGTAGCTGACCATATTTGAATAACCCTGGAGCCACTGCGAAAAATTTTCTGGCTGGGGTTGATCCGAGTAATTGTTTTCGAGTGAATAACCTAGTACAGGAGGCGCTGCATCGTGTGCAGGAACTATAATAAATCCTTTCGGCTCGAGGCTGACAATAAAATAAACAGGCCTTCCATTCTGGCTTACCGTGAAATCGGATGAAGCCTGGCTAAGGCTGACGTTACCGGACGACAACTTCTGACCGACAAACCCCTGAGCAACCTTCCGGGCGGTAAGTATATCAATATTCCCTGCACTGAGATTAAAAACGGTTAAGGAAAGAAGTAAAAGGAAGTAGATTTTTCTCATCTGGATACTGTTTTTTGTACGCCAAAAGTATATATAATTAGCATTCTTTTTACAAAACGGATCAGATTACCAAGATAATCAGGGAAATACTGATTAAACGTGTAATTTTCCATTTTTAAAGAGTATGGTGTTTCACATTCCTGGTACATCACTAAAGAAACCAACTCAGAACGGGAATAGCAGTTGATAAATTGAATAGCCCGCCAAATCTTGTTTCGCGGGCTATTAGGGTATAAAACAAAGTGATTTTATTCGGGCATGCGGGCAATCCATCCGGAAACTTCGTTGGCTACCTTTATGTTGTATTCCAAAGCTAATTGTTTGTGGTTGATCAGGTCAACTATGGTCCCTATAAAGCAAAGTCCTGCCGTGAAAAAATAGAGGATTCCCATCCCGATCTGGTCGGTGAGGAACCTTTGTACACCTGCCACCCCAACAAAGCCAGCCAGGCCTGTCAGAAGTATCAATTGCGGATCGCGGCGGCGGCTGCGATAAAAATTGGCGAAGTTCAACAATTGCTGATCGTTATAATTTCGCACCAGTGACTCGACATAAGTCATTTCCTGCATGTCGAGTTCAGGCATAAGTTGGTAAAGTTTTGTGCTCATTTGACTATGGTTTTGAGGTTAGGGTTATTGGTTTGTTTTAATGTTGCAATAGTATTCCTGGTTTTTCGCTTGAATATCAGGGATTTCATGGGTGCCATTTAGTATTTTCCTGATTTTTTAGATGGGTTGTGCTAATCTTAGTTGTTTGTTGAACCGGAAATGATTCCTGAAAACAATTCCTATCCGCAGCACAAAAAGGGTTAAAGCAAAAAGGCCTAAGTGATGCATCCTGTATGATTCGGCGATTTGCCCGTGAAGCAATAAGATGATTGAACGTCCCAGGCCACATCCCGGGCAATGCTGAAATCCAGCCAGGCTCAGGGGGCAAATGGTAAAATGCTCACCTGATGGAACCGGTGTCGCAGCAAAATAAATTATTACCGCTAGCCATACGAAAGCTTCCAGGTTCTGGATAACGAAATTACCTGTCTTTTGTATTGCTTTCATGAGTTCTGGTTTGTTTCAGACGTTTGTATGACGCAGGCTTATCTATAAAGTTACAAGGCCGACATGCAGTACTTAAAAGGCATAAAAAAACCGCCCGGAAAATGAATCCCGGGCGGTAAGGTATAGCATTTAATAACCGGGAATTCCCCGGTGCAGATGAAGGATCGGTTATTTCCCTACAATCACCTTCTGTGTCACCTTACCCTCGGTGTTTTTAACGGTAAGAAAATACATCCCGGATTTAAAGTTGCTCACATCTATCGATTTCTCAATATTCCCTTTCTGGGCCTGGAAAGTTTCGGTGTAAAGATTCTTGCCAGTCATATCAACTATTGAGAACTGCATTTGCTGGGACTTGTTGTTGTATGCCCTTACCATAATAAAATCGCTGGCAGGATTTGGCGAAATATTCAGGCTACTGATGCCAGGCAATTGTTCGGTTCCAACATTACCCACCGAATAGGAAGCACTAAAACCACCCGAAGTGTAGTAGTTGTTTGATTTAAAAATGACGAACAGACCGTTAAGCGGAACTGTAATAGGATCAGGAATCTGGTTACCGGTAAGGGTAGCTAAAAGTGCATTACTGGCCAGGGAATAAACCGTAACTTCATCACCCTGTACTAGGTCGAATTCGTCAAAAGTCAGAGTGAGGTTCATGGCATAAGGTGGCTGAATCTTAAACTTACAGGCTGAATTGTTTTTGTAGTTGTAAGGTCCACTGCCATCTGTAAAGGCTCCGCTGGGTTCAACCATGTTTTTGGTGCCTGCACAAAGCGATGGCAGGTTAGCCGTGTACTCAATCAGCCAACCGGTACCCTGAACGCTGGCATCAGTTACAAACTTGATAAACATTTTGTTCCCTGTCGTAGTAACACTGGAAGGCAGGGTATTGCCTGAATAGGCAGCCAATAAATTGGCGCCGGCATCGGCCCCATCATAAAAGTAAAGGGAATCGCCGCTGCTCACATCGAACTTTACAAAGTTGGCTGTAATCGACATTATTGTATCAAGCGGTGCGATGAGCCAGGTACATGCCAGATTGTTGTTATAAAGAGCCAGGGGACCACTGCCGTCTTCAACACTCCCGTTTGTAAACTCAAGTATCTTCGAAGTGCATCCGTAAGGATAACCGGTGCCGGGGATAAAGTTCCTGACTATACTTTGCTGGGAAGTAAATCCATCCGGATTGGTGGAAGTATAATAGCCATTGCTCTGTCCACTCCAGCCAAAGTTGAAATGGAAATTGGTAGAAGTGCCTATGGTCTGGTATCCATCACATACCCAGGCGTGCCCACCATCGGGACTTACACCTGAATAATACATGGGTTTATTGGCATTGAGTTGTTCGAGCAGCATGGTTTCCCAGTTCGTAACGGTATAACCACTGCGAGCCACATACTGAACGGTGGTCGAATATTTAAAGTAGGTTTTTAACGCATAAGGAACATCGGTACTGTAAGCACCGGATCCGTCTGGAGCTCCGCCGTATCCCATGTTTACCGATACACCTGCATGATACTGCAGCAATGCATTGGCCGGAATTCCTTCGCCGCTGCCGGTATTAATGGTGCTCTGCATGGCATCCCAATCGTAGGCAGTAGCCCCGAAATTTGCAGTCTGTGTACCATAACCAGGCGCATTATAGCTATGCTGTCCACTTCCGCTAAGTGGGAATTTATAGTAGTTCATGATCTGGCTCATGGCTGTTGCTACGCAACCTGCATAAGTATGCCCACCCGGACCTGTTGCATCCAAAGGACAAAATTCATTGTATGGGTTGTCCTGGTTCCACAAACTGGGGAGCAATGGACCTACAGTAGTAGTGTCAGCAAGTGCTGAACGATTTGGCTGCCAGTTTGAATATGTATTCCATGATGCCTGAACGTCGGCAGGGCCATCCATTTTGTAGGTCCTGACATACTTTACCTGTTCCAGGTATTCAGCAAGGAAACCTTCAAAATTAGGGTTAGTACCCGGTGCCGAGAAACTAT
>JBAXXB010000022.1:0-25875 GCA_037128115.1 Bacteroidota bacterium | reverse complement strand
ATTGATATGCCAGTGTATTCCTTCCGAAAGTCCTTTGGCGCTATACTGAGGCCCGATTTTCATTAAAAGAGACATGTTCCATTCGGTATTGCCCGAATCTGCCAGGTAAACCCGGAGATTTCTCAGTTTTTGCGAATAAAATTTTTCAGGCCAGTGGCATCTTTCGCAGGTTTCGCTGGCAGGTCTCAGGTTATGCAATGGAGTTGCAATAGGGGTTGGATATTTTTTGAAAATAACGGAGTAAACCTGGTATAAGCCTGAAAGTTTAGATTTTACATACCAGCCTGCACCTTCTCCAACATGGCATTCTACGCATTTCACATTGGCATGTGATGAATGCTGGTATGCGGTGTATTCAGGTTCCATTACTTTATGGCATAATTCGCCACAGAATTTTACTGATTCGGTATAGTGAAAGGCCTGGTAACTCCCCATAGCTGAAGCAACCAGCAGAACAAGCGTGATGATGGAAATCCTGATTACTGCTGTTCTTTGAATCTTATGATTCATATCCAGGATGGGCCATTTTTGAGTAGTGGCCAGTTGGCCTTTCATTTTTTTCCTTTTATTCAACATCCCGATCGGGATCAGCAGTAAACCGAGTACCATGAAGGCTGGAACCACTATGTAATTGAACAAGCCCATGTAGGAGTTGCTTTCGTGCGAAAGCAATGAAAATATGAAGAGCAGGATTATGACAATCAAACTATTGACGGCTAATAAAAAGCCGGTGATAGTCACCCAGTTATAAGCATTTTTTGGCATTTTCATGACGAGGAGAAATTAGTTTTTGTTTATTTAGTAAGATACATATCTATATGTATGGACTCCGACAAAAGTAATCAATAATACTAAAAATATTTATGAGACTGGCTATTTATAAGGAGTCTTAATAGCGATAGCCGGCCGGTTGTTAGCCGCGTAAGAGTATCAATTGTACGGCAACGAAATACGAATTCTGTTAACTGACTTTTAGTTGATTATAGTTTTAATAGTTCCAGCCTGATATGGTTTCCATAAATCAGGCAAGGATCATGATATAGTAAAAATCAGCAATAAATATTTGGACATCTTTATTGCCCTGAGCTATAAACAAAAAAAAAGCGTTCTCCGGGGAGAACGCTTCCACTGAGAAATCTCAGATACGAATTATAAGCTTTTAATGTAACCAATAACAGCCCACCTGTCAGCTTCGTCAGTAATTTTTTTCTCAAAATTCGGCATTTCATCGCGACCGACTATAGCCTGGAAATACGTGTCACCATCAACCTGAGCTTTGAATCCTTTAGCTGCAAACGAAGGAACAATAGTTTTTAATGTAGCGGATTTTGGACCATCACCGAGACCTTTTGCACCATGACATGATTTGCAATGCTTGGCAAATAAGTCTTTCCCAACAGAATTGATGGAAGCATCACCAGCTTTAACAGTGCTTTTCATTGCTTTGTATTTAGCCGGGATAGTCCATGGACCACCTGCTTTTTGAGCCATTGCAATGTTGACTGTGATGAAAATGATTGCTGTACATAGAAATGCAGCGAGTCGAATTGAAGTTTTCATGATTGATTAAATTAAGTTTGATTAGTTTAGTGCAAATTTCATTCCAAAGATAGAAAGAAATCTTAAACTTCATGCTGTTTCAGTTAAAAATATCTAACTTTCTGCATATAACCTTCAAAAAGCAAACCAAACCTAGGATGAAAAGGGGAAAGGACTTCTTCCTAGTCGTGCGATTCGTGAAAACCGGTAATCATGCTCTTGAAGTTGCTGATGAAGGTTGCCCCGATGGTGCAGAAATAGATATGTATGAACATGAAGAAGGAGAGAAAGAATCCAATAATAACATGGATAAAGTCATTGAACTTAAGCCCGCTTCCACCTATAATCTTGGTCAGGATAAATTCGGGGTAAAGTAACGCCCAACCTGTCAGAAAAACGATAGGGACCAGTATATACATAGCTATTACGTATGTAAACTGTTGCAAGGGATTGAATTTGTTCTCTTTCGTGACAGGGAAAGGTGCTTTTTCGTGACGGAAAATACCTATCGTATAATACAGAAACTGTTTCAGCAGCCTGTCGATTAATCCTTTTATGCTGGTCTTGTAATACCTCCCGTTGGGAGTAAGGATGTTTCCGGCAATAAAAATCAGGTAGTTTGCAGTTAGTATCATTCCGCATATATTGTGAATGGAAACGGCAATATCGAAACGTATAAAAGGATGCTCCGGGTTTGAATATTGCATACTTACGCCAGTGATTATCAGCAGTAAAATCATTAAGGCATTGAGGGCATGCCATAACCTTATCCACATGGGATATAAATATATTTTTCCGGACATTATTTCTTGCGTTTTAAAATTCTTAATGTTGCATGTATGAGTATGCCGGCCAGCACACAACTGAACATGATAAGGCTCAGCAAACCCAGGTAAAAATTCCTGTTAGCGCCAATCACATACCCTTCATTCATGATAATGCCGTTGTAAAAACCGGCTTTGCTCCGGCCCTCTTTGACTTTGTATTTATACAAGGTGGCCATAAGTATAGAGTTTGTCGAATGGCATTCAACACATCTTCTTACTGCTTTTGCTTTTGGCTGAATATTATGTGCTACCAGTATTGAATCATTGGCGCGGGCATGGCATTCGATGCATCTCACATTTTTAAAATGCAGTGCCTGGTTGGGTAGCCAACTATGCTTCTGCAGAATGTTCGGATTTACTTTATCCGTAAGCATCTGGTATTTAGTAATATCGGCGTGACAATTCAGGCAGATGGCATTGTCGTATGCCACAATATCTTTGATTTTTTCTTCCGAACGGGCTTTAATCTTATAAGTATGAGGGTTGTGGCACATCCAGCAGTTAAAGTCCTCGCTGTGTTTAGTGGAATGTACGCTGGCCTGGAATTCGGATTCTATCTTTTCGAACTTGAATTTGGCATATTTTTCGTCTCCTCCGTGGCAATCGATGCAGGCATATTTCGATTCCATTCTTAAGCGGCCGGGGTGAGGGAAAGTATCATAGTCAGCTGAATGACAGTCAGTGCATTTGAACTTCTTATGATTCGATTCATAAAACTGGTCACGGTTTATGATTGTTTCAATATACATACGTTTAGTAACCTCTGAACCGGATTCAGGGTTACGATATTTGTACTTGGACTGCCCGTGGCATTTAAGGCATTTCTCGTTAAAATCGGAATTGCCGGATTTGGGTGTTGTTTGCGCTTTTACAGCAGCGGAAGCTATCGATAGAATGAAGATCGCAAGTACAAAATGCACAGGTATTTTCCGGATGCAACGTGTTATAAGTGAGGTCATTTTCAGGGAACAGTTATAAAAAGAGAGCAGTTGTTAAGGCAAAAAAAAAGAAAGGGTGTTCAGATTTATACCGGAACACCCTTTCGTTAGCAAATTTATTTTTTAAGGGTACGGATGTAACCAACTACAGCCCACCTGTCGGCTTCGTCAAGGATCTTCTTTTCGAAATTGGGCATTTCGTCGCGGCCAATAAATGACTGGTAGTAAATTTCGCCATCAGCCTGGGACTGGAATTTAGCAGTTGAAAAGTCACCTGTACTGGTTTTCAGGTTAGCAGCTTTTGGTCCGTCACCTGTTCCTTTTGCACCATGGCAGGATTTGCAGTGTTTGTTGAAGGTTTCCTTACCTACGGAGTTAATTGAAGCATCACCGGATTTAATAGTGCTCTTCATGGTTTTGTACTTTGCCGGGATAGTCCAGGGGCCTCAGCTTTCTGAGCCATTGCAATGTTTGCTGAAATGAAAAGAATGGCTGTGAAAATGATGGCTGTAAGCTTAATGGAATTTTTCATGATATTTTTGAGATTTGGTTAATATGAATTACGACGCAAAAAGTATTCCAAACACACTCTTTAGACTAGAAATTCCACAGGCGGGTGATATTCAGACCCAACATGATACTGCCTGTAGGATTTTTAAGGTTCATGTCGAAAAAGTTTTTCTTATTCCACATAATGTCTTCCTGGGGCAGAATTCCCTGTGCGGAAGCAAGGTAGATATGAAAGGTGTGGGTACTGGTTGAAACTTCGAAGCCTACGCAGATATTTGGTTTGTTGTAGATAACTGTCGACGCGCTAACTTTCTTGAAATCATATAATCCCTTGATATCTAATGGGAAATCACATGAAATTATAATGGATCCCTGAGGAGAGAATTTATACCGTCCTGCAAATGAAAACGACATACGGTCATGATTATACACTGAATCAACAACATTGTAATGTGTAAACCCCGGTGCAATCTGCAGTGAAAGGTGATCATTGAACCTGCGTGAAATAACCAACTGCGTGAAATACGACATACGGTTACTGAATTTGTAACTTTTGGTAGTTGCCGAATCAGGAGTGCCATCCCATTTGGAATTAGGACTGCCATCAATTGCCACAACTTCGTAGAGCATTACCGTTATCGGCATGCTATTTGAACGCGTTTGTTCGACAAACCTGTATTTAAGTTGAAAATCTTCCATTTTGTTGAACTTGGTAGCTCCAGCACCAATAGTAAGATTATTTAAAATGCTGTAATTCAATCCAAAGCGGATGTTTGCTGGATTCCATATTCCGTACAAGTCATGAATTCCGTTTTCGGTATACCCAAAACGATGTTGTATAATCATTTCAAGTGTTTTTGAAGGCTGAACGGTGGTGGTAGCAGCATCAAACAACAATCCGCTTTCAAAGGCCGGGCGAACAGGGCGTTCTTTTGTTACTTCTTTTGTTGCTTCGGCTGTTCCTTCTTCCTGTGCAAACGCAGTTGTTTTTACCATCAGTGAGGTTAGAAGAACTAACGAGCTGATTGTGAGTATTTTGTATATCTTTTTCATTATTTTTCCGTTTTTTAAAGATAAAATGAACTTAATCGTTTTTTGCACCAGCATAAATCCAACGGTAAATTAAATTTACCTGGTTTGCCGAAATAAACCCGGCCATAGTGCCGCCTGTGTTTACTTTCAGATATAGTTTACTGGTTGCCGGGTCACCTACTACAACATACCCACCTGTTGTGAGTGCACTATATGACAGACCAGCACCTAAATTCGGCTTGTAAACCGAAGGATGGCAACTGGCGCATTTTGCTGTGAAAATAGGTTGGATATCCTGGGAAAAACTGATAGTATCACCAGCAGGAGGAACCGGAGTAGGCGGCGTGGGTACGATAAAGTCGTATTCACAGGCAGTTAGTAAGATGATTAAAGTGCCGCTTAACATTATTAATCGTAGAAATCTTTTTTTCATTGGTCTTTTTTTTAGGTTTAGAGATACTCTTATTGTTGTGGCATTAACAAATATAAGGTTTTCTATTGAGGATACAAAGGAATACTATTCTTGCGAAATAGCTATAATTATAAATATGATTGTTTAACAATATTATTTTGATACTTATCACCATGCATATTGATATATGTCATTATCTTTGTGCGCTCAGTTATTATCTCCATTGGTTATGGGAAACCAGAATGGTACTGATAAAACTAAATCTTGTATTGAATACATAATACCTTGTCCCATGAGCATTATTTCTAAAAATAACAATAGTTGTTCGCACTGCAATGGCAAGGCCGATATTTTCAGTTGTCTTTGTCCTACTGAACTGGATCAGATCGATGCTAAACGAATTGAAGTGTATTTTAAAGCCGGCGAACTCATTTTTAAACAAGGAACTCCAAACCTGCATTTTTTGTGCCTGACTAAAGGGAAAGTGAAACTTTATATTGAAGGATATAATGAGAAAAACCTGATAATCGGGATTGTTAAACCTATTGAATATATTTTCGGTCCTGGAATTTATGTGGATAATATCCATCACTATTCTGCCATGGCTATCGAAGACTCTCAGGCATGCCTTGTCGACATTGACCTGTTTAAGAAACTGATGAGGGAGAATTCGGATTTTATGGAAGAGTTTATTAGAAAGGTTAGCCTCTTATCCATAATCAATTTTGAACAGTTTATCAGCCTGACCCAGAAGCAGATGCCCGGCCGTATTGCGGATGTGCTCCTGTACCTGAGAGACAAGGTATATGAAGCAAACCCTTTCCGTACCACCCTGTCGCGGCAGGACCTGGCCGATATGTCGGGTATGTCGAAAGAAAGTGCTATTCGCATACTCCGTGAATTCAAAGATGAAGGAATTATTCAGGTGAATGGAAATGAATTTGAAATTTTAAATTCGGAACACCTGAGTAAAATCAGCCAGACTGGTTAGATAATGTGCCTGTACTTAAGCCTTTTTACACCCTGGAAGTATCAATTTCTGAGTCCTGTTTTGGCTTTTACACTTTATGTTATTCTTTGTAAATGAGATCAATACTTACCCGAACAGTTTTACTCGTTTCCTTTGTCAGCTTTTTTACTGATATTGCCAGCGAAATGCTTTACCCGGTGATGCCGGTGTACTTGAGGTCCATCGGATTTTCCGTTTTACTGATAGGCATACTCGAAGGCATGGCCGAAGCAACAGCAGGCCTCAGCAAAGGTTATTTTGGCAATTATTCCGATAAACTCGGCAGTCGCGTGCCTTTTGTGCGTTGGGGTTACACCCTGAGTGCCATCTCAAAGCCATTAATGGCGATGTTCACTTTTCCTCTTTGGGTGTTTTTTGCCCGAACGCTCGACAGGTTGGGTAAAGGCGTAAGGACAGGTGCCCGCGATGCCATGCTGAGTGATGAAGCCAGCAAAGAGAATAAGGGAAAAGTGTTTGGATTCCACAGGGCACTGGATACCGCGGGAGCTGCCGTTGGACCTTTTGCCGCTCTTATTTTCCTGTATTTCAATCCGGCGCAGTATAAATGGCTGTTTATCATCGCTGTTTTTCCTGGAATAGTTGCCATTGGGCTGACATTTTTGCTGAAAGATAAAACAAAGAGTATTGTTAAAAAGAAGTCTCCGGGCGTTCTATCGTTCCTTGGGTACTGGAAAACCGCATCCCGGCATTATAAACTACTGGTTGCCGGTTTATTGGCATTTACACTCTTTAACAGCTCGGATGCATTTCTGCTGCTGTCTATAAAGAGTAAAGGCTTTTCGGATGCCTACATGATAGGGATTTATATTTTATACAACCTTGTTTATGCTTTGCTTTCATTTCCTGTCGGAATACTCGCCGACAGATTCGGGCTTGCCCGAACGCTTATACTTGGGCTTGTTGTATTTTCCGCAGTATACATGTTAATGGGTTTCGCCTTATTTACATGGCAGTTTATTGCCATTTTCGGTTTATATGCCTTGTATGCTGCTTCGACCGAGGGGATTTCGAAAGCCTTGATCAGCAATATTTCCGGTAAGGACAAGGTGGCCACGGCCATAGGCTTTTATACCAGTTTTGCCAGCGTTTTTACCATGCTGGCCAGCAGTTTAGCTGGCTTGATCTGGTATACCCTGGGTATGAAAACGATGTTTATCGTTTCCGGATTGGGTGTTATTTGTGTGGCGGTGTACCTGTCGGTAATGCAGGTAACTATCTCGAGGATGAAAAGTGCCTAAAGTGCCTGAAGTACTTAGAGTGCATAAAGTGCTTAAAGTGAATGAGATATCGAAGGTTATTTAAGCTAGGGACAATAAGGGCATGACCGAGCTGTCTAACATTAAAATCAGTATTTCTGTTCAAAGGTTTTAGTTTCGAGAAAGCCCGAATTGTGAACTGATGGGAAATCACTGATTTCTGGATTATTAGTTCTTTTTTTTCTTCCTATTGCCTTCTTATAAGCCTGCAATAGTCTAATAATTCAAGCGATTTAGATAGTATAAACGCTGGAGGCTCTGTTTTTTCTCCCTCTTTTTTGAATATACCGGCACAAAACTGTAAGTTTGTAAAATGAAGATTCTACAACGGCTACTTATTATATTTCTGATACTGATTTCTTTAGCTCAGGTGGATGCGCAGATCATCATTCCAAGGGACTATTTTTCTTCACCTCTTAACATCGGGCTGACGGTTACAGGTTCATTCTGCGAAATCCGGCCTAATCACTTTCATTCAGGAACCGATTTTAATGTACAGAAACGTGAAGGTCTGCCGGTTTTCGCTGTAGCTGATGGCGTGGTTTCGCGTATTAAAGTATCACCAGTCGGGTTTGGTAATGCGTTGTATATCGATCATCCGAATGGCTTTACATCCGTGTATGCGCATCTGCAGCGGTATAATGACACCATCACTGACTACCTGCACACTTGTCAGTACAAGATAAAGAGTTTTGAAGTTGATCTTTTCCCGGCAAATAAGAAGGAATTTATCAATATAAAGAAAGGACAACTGATTGGATATGCCGGGAATTCAGGTTCATCCGGCGGTGCTCACCTGCATTTTGAGTTAAGGGATACCAAAACGGAACGTATCATTAATCCATTGCTTTTTGGAATGAATATTGCCGATTTTTATCCTCCTGTTATTGATTTTATTAAGATATATCCTGAAGATGACAACAGTTTTATAGGTTCGAAGAACGATGCTATACGTTTTAATGTTAAACGATCCGGAAGCAATGAATACCGCCTTGCAACCAAAGACACACTGACGCTCTGGGGTAAATGCAGCATAGGCGCTCAGGCTTTTGATTTTCACCAGAACCAGGGTGATAGGAACGGCTTTTACAGTATGAAAATGTACAAGGATAAGGCCTTGTTTTTTTCGATGGTATGCGATAGTTTTGCATTTGATGAAAGCCGTTACGTGAATGCCTGCATCGATTATTCTGCCAATTACAATGATGGTGAACGGATTGTGAAATCAAAAAAACTTCCGGGAAACCGGCTGAGCTTTTTTGAAACCGGAACCGGAAATGGTATACTTACATTTATGGATGATAAGGTCCACGAAGTAATTATTTGTGTCGGCGACCTGGCCGGAAATACGGTCAGCCTCCGGTTTTGGGCCAGGTCGCAGAAACCGGATGGATTTGTACAGGTACCTGAAATCCCGCTTGCCGATACTGCCGTTTTATTCCGATACAATAAAGTTAATTCATTTGTAACCAATGAATTGAAGGTTGAATTACCAATAGGTAGTCTGTACGAGGACCTGGTTTTCAGGTATAATAAATCGCCCGGATCAACAGCAATGTTTTCGGATATGCATTATTTACACGATGCAGAAGTTCCTCTGCAAAACCGGATCCGAGTTTCAATAAAAGCCTCGGAATTGCCATCCCGCTTAAGGGCCAAGGCGTTGCTTATGCGTATTGACAGGGATGGGAAAAGAACGCCTGCCGGCGGAGCCTTCGAAAACGGTTATGTAACCTCAACTACTAATATATTTGATGGCTTTGCAATAGTAGTTGACACAATCGCTCCAACAATCAGGCCATCTGCCGATAACAAAAGCAGTAAGACTAACCTGAAGTTTACGGTTTCGGATAATTTTTCCGGGATCAGTACTTACCGTGGGGAGCTGAACGGGAAATGGGCTTTGGTAGAATGGGACCCGAAGAATAAATTGATGAAGTACACCTTCGATCGACTAGTCCAAGATGGCAAGAACAACTTCACTTTATTCCTGGAGGATGAAAAGGGGAATAAGACTTCCTTTTCAACAAGCTTTTTGAGATAAGTAACAGAAAATTTTTGAAAGTTGTGTCTTGCTGGAATTCAGGCAAAGATATAATCTGACACAACCGCAACAATAAGAACTACTTAGTGAGTGTTTTACACTTTCTGAAATATGCCAATCAAATAAACCCTTAAAACTTAAAAATCATGACATTTCAACTTCCAGCCTTACCGTATGCACCTGATGCACTCGAACCTGTGATCAGCGCCCATACCATGGAATTCCATTATGGAAAACACCACCAGACGTATGTTTCGAAACTCAACATCCTGGTACCAGGAACTGCATTCGAAAATGCAAGTCTTGAGGAAATAATAATGAAAGCCGAAGGTGGCATCTTTAACAATGCCGCCCAGGTTTGGAACCATACCTTCTATTGGGAAGGCTTCTCAGCAAAAAGAGGCACCGCTCCATCGGGGAAAATACTCGAAATGATTAACAACGACTTTGGGTCCTTCGAAGCGTTCACTACAAAATTCAACGAGGCCGCCGTCAACCAGTTTGGTTCAGGCTGGGCCTGGCTGGTGGTGAATGCCGCGGGTAACCTGGCTATTGTTACTACCGGTAACGCGGCTAACCCTATGCGCGACGGGTTGAAACCCATACTCACCTGCGATGTTTGGGAACATGCCTATTACCTTGATTTCCAGAATCGCAGGCCGGATTACGTAAGCGCTTTCTGGCAGCTGGTTGACTGGGATATCATTGCCAGCAGGTTAGGATAAACCAACTTTTATTGATGCTTTAAAGCCGGCTGATCTGATAGCCGGCTTTTTTTACGCTATCCATCACCTCGCCTGAAATATCTTCATCGGTTTCAATCTCGAGTACCTTATCCGGATTCTCCAGGTCAACTGCCCATCGGTTGATGGTATTCATGCTGTCAAGGCCCGGTTTAATGGCATTTACGCAGCCACTGCATTTCAGGCTGGTTTTAAAGCGGAGAGTTTCCATATTCTATTCAGTTTTTTGATTGGTTTTTAATTATGATGCCTTTTTAGATAAACCTTCTCTGTATTAACAATCCTGCAGTTCGCATAGCGTTCCCATCGGTTCAATTTCGATAGTAGTATGCGTGAATCCTTCGGCCTTTAAGAAAGCCCGTACCTCCTGCTTGATTATCCCGGTATCAGAAACAGCAATCCCCGGGTTGACGCTTATATGCAGTGAAGCAATATTAAAAGTGCCGTCGAGTGTCCAGAAATGCATATCATGCACATCTATCACCCCATCGATTTCGAGCAGGTGAGTTTTAAAATGTTCAACCTGTTCATTCGATGGCGTGGCCTGCATAAATATCCGGAATGTCTGCCGCATATTCCCGAATACCCTGAAAAGTACAAAGGCTGTGATTAGCAGGGATAGAAGCGGGTCGATGACCGGGAAATCGAAGAATTTCATAACAAGGCTAGCAATCAGTACTGCCACCCATCCCATAACATCCTCGAGAAGGTGCAGGGAGATAACCTTTTCGTTCTGGCTATGCCCTGCCCTAAGCCGGAACATGGCCAGGCCATTGATTATAACGCCGACTATAGCCAGGTAAAACATACCATTTATATGCACCGGTTCGGGTGCGAATAAGCGTGGAATGGCCCTGGTAATAATTATTACGGAGCCTGCGAGTAATATAAAGGCGCTAATTGTAGCCCCTACCAGGGAGTATCTTTTGTAACCATAGGTATATGTATCATCCCGCTGTTTTTTTGAAACGCGTTGGAAATACCATGCCAGTCCAAGAGCGACCGAATCGCCCATGTCGTGAAATGCATTGGAAAGTATGGCGACGCTGTTGGTAAATAGGCCTCCTGCTATCTCGATCACGGCAAAAGCAGCATTCAGCCAGAATGCCATTTTAAGATTGGCTTCGGCTTTATGATTATGGTCGTGGTGGTGGTGCTCCATTTTTATAGAGTGATTCGTTTTAACCGAAGACTATTTGTAACCACCGTCACGGAACTCATGGCCATGGCAGCGCCTGCAATCATAGGACTCAGCAGAAATCCTGTGAACGGGTATAAAGCACCTGCCGCCAAAGGGATGGCAATCACATTGTAGAAAAAGGCCCAGAAAAAATTTTGCCTGATAATTCTGACTGTAGCTTTTGATAACCGTATAGCCTGGGCTACCGCCTTCAGATCACCATTCATCAGGATAATACCAGCCGAGTCGATGGCTATATCCGAACACGATGTCATGGCAATTCCCAGGTCGGCTGCTGCCATTGCAGCAGAATCATTAATCCCGTCACCTACCATGGCGACTCTGTATCCTTTTTGCCTGAGGTCACTGACAAAACGGTTCTTATCAGCCGGAAGTACCCCTGCAAAATAGTTTGTAATGCCTGTCTTTTTTGCCATTTCAGCCGCAGTGGCTTCCTTATCGCCGGTAAGCATAAAGACTTCAATTCCTTCATTCCTCAGATTATTTACAGCGTTTAAGGCACTTTCCCTGAGTGTATCCTCTATAGTAAAACCGGCTGCTAAGGAATTATTGTATGCAAAAAATACGGAGTCATCATCAAATCCTTCCGGAATCGAAATATTGTATTCAAGCATGAAAGACCTGTTGCCCACCATGCAAGAATTATTCTGATAACTGGCTTTAATTCCTTTCCCCGGGATATCTTCAAACTGGTCGATACTAAGCATTTCTAGACCGTCAAAGAGGGAGTATATGGCATATGCTAGCGGATGTCCTGAGCGTTTTTCGAGCGAAAAAAGCAGCTGCTTCAGCGATGGGTCCTCATTGATCCAGCGGCTTTTCGTTACTATGGGTTTCCCGCTTGTCAGTGTCCCGGTCTTATCAAAAATAACGGCATTGATCTTGCAGGCATTTTCCAGGTTTTCGGCATTCCTAACCAGAATGCCCAGTGATGCACCTCTCCCTATTCCGGCCATAAGGGCGGTGGGCGTGGCCAGGCCAAGCGCACACGGGCAGGCAATTATCAGTACGCTGATCGTGGTCAGGAAGGCAAAAGTTGCCGATGGGGGTGGCCCGAATACCCACCAGGTTATAAAAGTAATGACAGAAATGAGAAGTACTATAGGTACAAAAACAGAAGCAATTTTATCCGCCAGCTTTTGTATGGGTGGCTTTGCTGACTGCGCCTCCTGCACCATGGATATAATGCCGGCCAATAAAGTGTTTTTCCCGGTTTTAAGGGCTTTAATGACCAGGCTGCCATTCGTATTGAGGGTTCCTGAGAAAACATTCGCTCCATCGTTTTTAAACACAGGCAGGGGCTCACCCGAAATCATGCTTTCATCTATGTATGAATCACCGCTTTCGACTACTCCATCTACTGGAATCCTGTCACCCGGACGCACCAAGACCAGATCGCCCGGGACCACCAGGGCTAGCGGTAACTCAATTTCGGATCCGTTCCGGCTCACGGTTAGGGTTTTAGGCTGCAGGCCCATCAGGCTTCGGATGACCGACGAAGCCCTGTTTTTTGAGCGTTCTTCCAGGAATTTGCCTGTGAGTATAAATGTGATAATTACTGTGGCGGATTCGAAATATACATGAGGCTGTAAGCCGGCGCTAAGGAAAATTGCCGGGAAAATGGTGTTCATGGCACTGAAAATAAACGCAATCCCGGTGCTCAGAGCAACCAGGGTATCCATATTCACCATACCGTGGCGAGCCTGCTTCCAGGCACTTGTATAAAAGCCTGATCCGGAAAATAAAATAACCGGCAGCGACAAGGCTAACAATATCCAGTTTCCATATTCCAGGTGAATTAAATGGAACATGGAATACGTAAATACCGGAAGCGAAAAAATAACCGCTATAAAAAGTTTGCGTTTCAGTTCGCTAAAATGCTGCATTTCGATTTCTGCCAATTTTTCGGTCAGGTTCTCTTCTTCAATAATAAGCCCATAACCAATAGATTCGACTGCTTTGGCGAAATCGGGCGGTGTAACAACATTCGGATTGAATGCGATGTAAACGTTTGAACCGGCATAGTTTACC
Organism: Bacteroidota bacterium; assembly: GCA_037128115.1. Classification (GTDB taxonomy): domain Bacteria; phylum Bacteroidota; class Bacteroidia; order Bacteroidales; family UBA4417; genus UBA4417. The sequence continues at coordinate 12,312 of JBAXXB010000022.1, read as the reverse complement.
GAAGCATTGAGTACACCGGGCAGGGAGGCGATCATGCTTTCGACGCTGCCGGCACACACGGCACACGACATGCCGGTAACAGCGAATGCTTCCTTCTGTATTGGCTTATCTGTTTTCATGATTATAAATCAACAAAGTTTGACCCTGCATGTTTATAAGTAATTTAGTGTTCCTGCAAATTCGGACATGCCCGCTTTTAAAATTACTACTACTCGGCCTGGTCAGCATCGGGAAGCTTACTAATTAAAACATCCTTTTGCCCGGACAAAAGTACCTGTTTTATTGATATTCCGCCTGATGAACCCTTATCTTTTATCGTACCCTTCATGGAATTGAGCTGGAAAATTAGCAAGAAAAGGAGGAGTGAACCTGTCCGGTTATTGCTGTTAGTAAAGAATGTATGAACAAAAAGAATTTAGGTACAGGAATACGAAAATAAGATTAATTTTGCTGGCTGGATCATGGAGGATTAAAGACTACAAATAATAATCAGCAGAGTTGATTCAAAAATTGAAGAATAGTAATCAAAGCATAGTAAACAGGAGAACCGGAGGTCAAAGATGAATAATAAGGATATAGTATCAACGGATGTGTTAATTATAGGTGGCGGACCTTCCGGCCTGGCCACAGCCATTCATTTAGCCGATACGCTGAAGCAAAAAGGCTTGAATCACAGAATATTGCTGATCGAAAAAGGAAGTTCCGTGGGCAGCCACTTGTTGTCGGGTGCAGTAATAAAGCCTGATGTATTTAAAGAATTATTGCCCGATGTGGATATCTCGGAAATTCCTTTTAATGCTAAAGTAACAAAGGACAGTACGGTTTGGCTTACCGAAAACGGAAGCATTACTTTTCCCTTTCATGTTCCGTATATGAATAACCTGGGCAACTATACGGCTTCTTTGGGGCAGCTGTGCCGTTACCTGGCGGTTAAAGCACAGGAAAAAGGGGTGGAGATATATACCGGTTTTGCTGTAGATGAGATTTTGTACAAGGATGGGAAAGTTATAGGTGCCAAAACCAAAGATACCGGCCTCGATCATCACGGCATGCAATTGGAGAATTTCCAGGCTGGAACCAGCATTGAGGCTAAGATTACCGTTTTCGCCGAAGGTACTCGGGGCAGCCTGGCCAAAATGCTTATCAAAAAGTTCAACCTCGCTGAAGGCAAAAACGAGCAGGTATACTCATTGGGTTGCAAGGAATTATGGTCAGTGCCAGAAGGGAATATAGCAGCAGGCCAGATATACCACACCATGGGCTATCCATTGAATATGGATGAGTTCGGAGGTGGTTTCATATATGGTTTAAACGACAATAAAGTGGCCATAGGCATTGTTGTCGGCCTCGATTATAAAGATCCTTCATTCGATACACACGATGCCATGCAGGCCTGGAAAACAACACCATTTGTATCGAAGATTTTAAAAGGCGGAAGATTAGTGGAATACGGGGCTAAGACCCTTCCTGAAGGTGGTTATTATTCCATTCCCCGATTATATGTTGATAATGCCCTGATTGTGGGCGACAGCGCAGGAATGCTTGCGATGCCAGCCCTGAAAGGCATACACCTGGCGGTAAAATCAGGAATGCTGGCAGCTGAAACAGCCGCCAATGCCTTGCAGAACAACGATACTTCAGCGAAAAGCCTTCAGCAATACGAAACTCTCGTCAACAACAGCTGGATATACAAGGAACTGTATCCTGTTCGTAATTTCAGGCAGGGATTTGCCAAAGGATTGATCCTGGGAGGCCTGCATTTCGGAAGCCAGCTTATCACCGGCGGAGCCGGATTCTTTGGAAGGCTGAAATCGGAAGCCGACTCGGTAACTACTTCAAAACTGGGTGAATTAAAAGCAAAACCTTTTAAAGAACGTTTTAAAGGCAAACTCGAGTTCGATAAAGTGCTCACATTCGATAAAGCAACCGATATATATTATTCGGGAGTTCACCACGATGAGCAACAGCTTGTGCATCTTCAGATTAACAACCCGAAGCAATTTCAAACCCTTAATATCGAACAGTACGGGGCACCTGAACAATTCTTCTGCTCATCGGAAGTATATGAGCTTCATACGGATAAGGACGGAAAGAAAGAACTTAGGATTCATGCTGAAAATTGTATGCATTGCAGAACCTGCGACATTAAGTCGCCCGGTGATGGCATTACATGGGTAGTGCCTAACGGGGGCAATGGCCCGGAATTTCAGAATATGTAACAATTTCAAGAAAAGTAACAATGGCTCTGACAATAATAAGTTTAATAAAACAAGTACCGCTCCCGAGCGAAATGCGAATGGGCGACGATGGATTGATGGATCGCACCAAGGCTAAGTCAATTATAAATATTGACTGCCAGTTTGGACTGGAGGCCGGTTTACAACTCAAAAAGCAGTATCCCGATGCAAGGTTGATCGTATGCTCCATGGGCCCCGGCTCGTTTGAGGCTTCTCTCAGGACAGCAATTTCAATGGGATATGACGATGCATACCTGCTTTCGGACCGGAAGCTGGGCGGCAGCGACACCTATGCAACTGGCCTTGCCATTTCGACTATGCTGAAGCATTTGGGCTTTACCAAAGATTCGAAGGACCCCTTTATCGTTCTGGCCGGCAGGCAAACCAGCGATGGCGATACGGCGCATGTGCCTTCACAGGTGGCCGAAAGCATAGGAATTCCACAGGCCACCTTTGTTGAAAGTGTAAAAGCCGACGGCAATGGCAATGTGATTGCCAGGAGGATCATAGAAGGCGGGTACCAGATGATGAAATTACCCATGCCTTGTGTAATATCGTTAACGCCAACCGGTATACCACCGCGCAAACCATCCTTGAGCGGAGCCATCAAAGCCCGGAACCTGAAGATCACGACTTTTGGCATCGACGATATAGGCTTAGGTACCGAGAAAATAGGTATCAACGGATCGCCCACCATTGTGGCGAAAGTTATCAATATTGTGAGCGAACGTCCGCCTATTACGATGTCGGTTGGTCACAACGAAGCTTCGTTGGTTGATAGCCTGATAGCTAATTTCAAAAAAGGAGGCAATGTATTGGAGAAGAAAGAAAAGGAAGCTAAAAAGGATATTGATCGCCCCGATTTTCCTGATAAAGACTTCAGGGATGGAGCCAGGGGATTACTTACATGGGCTGAGGTAACGAATGGTAAAATTTCGAGGCCATCGCTTGAGTTGTTAACCCCGGCCAGAAATTTAGCAAATGAGTTAGGTCACGATACCAAAATAATGACATTGATCATTGGTAAAAATATTAAGCCCTTGGCTCAGACCCTGATCGAACATGGCTCGGACGAGGTTATTTTTGTCGATAACGCCAGGCTCGAAGAATACCTTGTTCTCCCTTTTTCATCCATATTTGAACAAGTGATCAGGGTGAGAAAACCTGAAATCGCACTTTTTGCAGCCACTACTTCCGGGCGGGAATTAGCGCCCCGCATAGGCATGAAAACCGATAGCGGCGTCACCGCCGACTGCACAGGGCTGGAAATAGGAGAGTATGTCGATAAGAAGGAAAAAGTAATTTATACGCCTATACTTGAATCACGACGGCCTACCTATGGCGAAAGTAAACTGGCCACTATTCTGGGTTTTGTTTGCCCGCAGATTTCAACGGCCAGGGCCGGCACATTTGAGGTTCCTGCGCAAATAATCGGACGCCAGGGGATCATTACCGCTTTCGAACCGGTTTTAAGGGATAAAGATTTCGTTGTCGAAATTCTTGAAACGGTAAGAGGTGAAGGCGGCTTGCAAAATCTTTTCGAAGCCGACGTGGTTGTTTCGGGGGGCAGAGGTACCACAACCGATAATTTAGGACTGGTAAAAGCTCTTGCCGAAGCCTTAAAAAGCCAGGGTGTTAACGCGGAGTGGACATCCAGCCGCCCGGTAGTTGACGAAGGCATAGCCGAATATGCAAGGCAGGTAGGACAGACCGGTAAAACCATACGCCCTAAAGTGTATATCGCTGTGGGTATTTCCGGAGCAATACAACATATTGCCGGCATGAAAGAATCGGAAAAAATTATAGCCATCGACCATAATCCCAAAGCACAGATTTTCCATAATGCCGATTTCGGGATTGTAGGTGAATACCAGGATATTATACCCGAACTGATTGAGCGGGTTAAGTCGGGATTTACTTTCGGAATTGAGGTGAAAAAGAAATAATGTTGCTATTCACCCTATTAAAGTATTGCTGTTTCACAAAGTTCTTAGAGTGCCTCAACCTCCTCCTCAGCCTTTGACCCTTCAACTCTTCGAACTTTTGAATGCCGAAGGCATTGAACTCTTCGACCTCAACCTCAACCTCAACCTCGACCTCAACCTCAACCTCAACCTCAACCTCAACCTCAACCTCAACCTTATTTCTTTCTCCCATTACTGCATCCCGTACCTGCATATCACCACTAAGACACTAAGAACACATAGGGACACTGAGGGATTGTATAGCTGGCTTTGTGAACCTTTGTGCCTCCTTTGTGGAACTTTGTGTCATAGCCCGGACAATTGTCGACGGGCTTTCCCGGGGAGTGTTCGGAATGTATTTGTCGACGGATGAAATAAGGGCGTGAGGTTGAATTGTTTAGTCCCCCACTTTACTGTAGAAAATATGCATCTGCCGGAATTCTCTATCCTGTGGCAAATGTCCAGTCAACCTAACAGATACTAAAGTTTAACATGGCAATTATATAATTTATGTTCAGAATTATGTAACAATTTAGGCTTTGGTCGTTGCTACTTTTGCGTAAACCAAATCTATAACCAGGTTATCATGAACAAATATTCAAAAAAGGCACAGAAAAAAATCGGGAAAGTGATGCATGAGTACCAGGAAGGGACTTTAAAGTCAGGGAAAAATGGTAGCGGTGGTAAAGTTAAGAGCAGGAAACAGGCTATTGCCATCGGGATTAGTGAAGCCCGGGAAGCCGGGTTAAAAGTTCCTCCCGAAGAATAATCCGGGTAAATATGGCCTTCCATTTAACTAGTGTTGCCGGCTAATTCGGCCATCCTCTAAAACTTCATTTTTTTTCTGAACTTTAAAAACGCGAAACGATGGGAACAAACTGGCTGATACTAATCCTGGTCGTGATTGCTACACTCGCATTAATTGTCTTTCTGATTATTCGTAACTAAAAAGATAAAAAAGAGTTTATGCAGGAATTAATAAAGCAGGATGATGTGCCAATCCGGAAGGAACAGGATACTGAGGTTGATGCTGCAGAATAAGGGCTGTTTCGCATCCCACAGGTAATATGGAGCATGGAAATGCCTATTCATTCTTTTTGGTTGGAAATTACAAAAGCATCCTCTTATTATTTGAATGAAATGTGGGTAAAATTAACCCTGTTAAAGTATTGCTGTTTTGAAAGTGCCTAAAGTGCCTAAAGTGCCTAAAGTGCCTGAAGTGTCTAACATTAGGTACTGAATAGTTACAAATGTGGTAATCATGTAAATCGCTCAAATAATTGTATAACACTGTTTGGTTAAATGCAGCTGACCTTTGCAATTCTTTAGCCAATTCATTCAAATATCATGAAAATGAAAAAAACATTGATTCTGATGTTGCATACATAGCCGGAAGCTTTGGGATAGCAAACGCACAAACATCAGTTGTTATGGTAAGTGATGCAGCAGGCTGGTACAAAATCGGGGAAAAACAGTCGACTTCAAAACGGATCGCGACGAAATAGCTGTTATAGGATCCGACAGGTTCTCAACCATCAAATTCAAGGTTACAGAAGATGCCATTGATTTGGTTTCCATGGAAATAACTTACGAAAGTGGCGACAAACAAGATGTAAAGATCAACCAGGCCATCAAAACTCCTGGCGAAAGCCACACCATCGATTTAAAAGGTGGTTCAGAACGACGCATTAAGAAAATTATTTTTGTTTACAAAACACTGCCTACCAGTAAAGATGTGAAAGCCCACGTAGAAATATGGAGGTTAAAAACCAACACAGTAAAAAAGTAGAACCTTCTTTATTGTTCATAAGGCCGTCTTGTCTCATAGCAAGGCGGTTTTTGGGGCTCTCATTCAGGCGTTCAATAGAGAAAGTTTCGCGTTAAGAATGTGATAATTATATAACTTATTCCCAGAACTATGTAATGTACATCAACTTAAATACATTCAATTTTGTATCCTTATCAAGCACAATCGGGTATAAAATACGGATTAACAAAATCAACTAAAAACACGAATATGAAAGCAGCAGACAATCAACAAAGCGAAAAGAAAAATACTTCTGAGGGGCATACTATGAATCCTTCATGCGGATGCGGGGCAAATAATCAACATAAGGACAAAGACCTGCAGGAAACTAAATATCAATGCCCTATGAACTGTGAAGGCAATAAAACATATCCTCAGCCGGGTATATGCCCGGTTTGTAATATGCAACTGGTCAGGGTAGGCCAGGATGAACCCAGGATACGGATTGAATAGTTTTCTACAGCTTGAATCAGCTAATGACATGAAATAGGAGAGCATGCTTTGATAAATGTTTTTATGCAATACATACCGGAATGGGGAAGGGGATGGGGTTTGATTTTCATCATCGTTGTTCTGGTTATTGTTGGGATTTATTTCGGGATTCGAAAAAATAGCCGGAACTGATCACGACTTCAATGAAAAAGGATATTCGGCTTAGCAGCAGGATAGGTCAGCTTGTATTTTTTTGGGGACTGATTTGAGCTGGTGAAACCAGCGCTGACATTGAACGAAAACTAAGCCTGAAGATTAATTGGAAAACAATGATACGATTTACTCAAAACAATGCAAAGCGGATAGGGAAGGATCTCCATATAAGCTGGAAAGAAGTTAACCTTAGGGAGTTTACAAGAGGGCTGAATGTTGAACTCGAACACGGATCAAAAGATACGCAAACCAATGTTACCGTCGATAACGGAAAATTAACCGGTGAAATAGCCTGGGCTCATCTGAAAGAGTTCCCCGATTACTATACCAGGCTTGATAAAATGGAAAAGCTTGCCAAAGTTCGCTTCAAAGATGTTGATTAAAAACAGTATTTATGAAATACCCATGAGCATAAAATTTGCTCACCAACCGGAATAATTATTCTCATGGCGTATTCCATCTGACCCGTAAAAAAATATAAAAATTAACAGATGAATAATTTATTCAGAGGCCTGTTATCAGGGTATGGAGCAATGAAATTAGGTGGCGGCTGTTTTGGCTCCATTGTCGTTTTCATATTAATCTGGCTTTTGCTCGGGAAATGTAGTTAATTTATTCTCTGAAAATCACGGAAAAATGAAAGATATGAAAACGCAGAGCACCGGAAAGAACTTCCCCATAGTTTGCGTGGGTGGTTCGGCAGGCGGACTTGATGCTTATATCAGATTACTAAAGAATCTGCCTGCTGACCTGGGAGTTGCCATTGTTATCGTTAATCACCTGCGGACAGCAGCCACCATGTTACACCAGATTCTTCCACGCTACACAACGATGCCGGTAGAATTGATTACGGAGAAACTAGACGTCAGGCCTAACCATGTTTTTATAATCCCGGAGAAGCGCGATTTGCATGTGCTCGATGGGGAGTTCCGGCTGAAACCAATTTCAAAACCCAGGGGATGGCCTGATGTGATTACAGTTTTTATGCGTTCGCTCACCGAGCACTGGGATGGCAAACTCATTGCTGTAATTGTTTCAGGATATGATGGTGATGGCGCTGCTGCACTAAGCGGCATACAGCAGGTTGGTGGTATTACCATTGCTCAGAAACCCGATACAGCTGCTCAGCCCGATATGCCTGAGAGCGCCATAGCAAGCGGGTGTATTGATTTAGTGCTTTCACCTGAGGGTATTGCTTTGGAAATCAGGAAAATTGTGCTTGCTGATTCAAAAATTGGTAACTAATCAGTTTGAAAAAATACTACGTTATTAACAATTTTCAGTATTCCTACCAGCGGTTTTATGTAAAAATAAGCTGCTGGTCTGAAAACACTTGGTTGTTAATAAAAAATGTTTGTATACGTTGATAAATAAGCAGTTGCTTTCTTTAATATAGTAGAATTCAGGCTAAGATTTACGGTATAAAACATACTTATGCCAGATCAAATAACAATGAATGAATTGATCAACCCGTATTGTGTGTTGAATTTTCTAATTCTGAAGAAACAATCGACATCGCCCGAATGTTAAAAGTGTTGTATCAGGCACACTCAATCTCAATTAGCTATCAGGGATGGGGTCCACTGATTACACAGATTAGCACAGTTGGGGTGGGTTGTTCGCGGAAGTTCGTGACGATATGTCCACAGATTATACCGATTAACACAGATGAAATGGGTTGTTCGCTAAAGTACACAAAAGGCGGGGTCCACAAATGGCGCAGATCAACACAGAAAGGGTAAACCGATTAATGGCTTTAACACACAAAGGGTATACCGAAAACGAGGGTCAACAGGTATATCAGAAAGATTTGTACTGGCACGCGCTGCAAACTCGCAACAGCGGGGGGCGCCGATAGGAATCGCGCAGCAGCGGGGAAGGATTTATGATTTTCTGAAAAAGGGAAAAACAGCACGAAATGAGACTGAAATTCCTTTACACCCAATTTAATGAAAAGAAACCTTTAGTTTTGTAATAAATCAAAACACCTGTATGAAGTTTAAATTCAGAATTGCCATTTGTCTTTTCATTTTAAACTTATGTTTGATCATCGATACGTTTAGCCAACCCTGGAATTTTGTGAAAGAAAAGGATGGCATCAAAATATATACCCGAACTGAGGCAAATAACTCCTTGAAATCTTTTAAAGGAGAAGCCGATTTCCACACATCGATGGAGAAAGTATACTCAATGCTTGGTAATGCCAGGAATGATGACTGGTGGGATAAAAATATCACGGATATAAAAGTACTTGCATACGAAGAGAATAAATTTATTCAGTATTACCTGATTTATAATATGCCCTGGCCATTGACTAACCGTGACCTTGTTGCAGAAACAAAAATTGAAAAGAATCCGGTAAACGGGGAATGGACGTTTATAGCCGAACCGTTATTCAATATAGTGCCAGAAAAAGATAACATTGTGCGTATAAGTAAATATTACCAAAAATGGACTGTACAGCCTAAGGAAAATGGGAATGTACATGTAATACTCGAAGGGTTTATTAATCCGGGTGGTAATGTTCCCGCCTGGGCATATAATATGATAGTTCCTGAAACGCCTTATAAAACAATTCGGTCACTTCGGGAAAGAGTATTATCAAACAAACCAGCCAAATATTGAACCCTCGTAAGGATAGGATTTGAATTTACCGGTTTTAATAAATTCGGGACAAGGCTATATAACTGTTTCTATTACTGTGGATTAGTCAGATTTATATCTTCCAATTCTTTTTCATCCTTAAATTCCATTTTGCCGAATTTATAAGTGAAATTAAATCCGAAAGAGCGATAAGGGAGCTGTCGGTTGTTGGTTGTTTTGAAATTTACTCCGGCTAGTTCCGTTTTTTGATCTACATATTTGCCAAAGAAATTGGTTGCAGTTAGGGCTATACTTCCTTTTTTATTAAATATTTGTTTGCGAAAAGCAAAATTATAGGTAGTAAATGAAGGCATCGTTCCTTGTGCATTAATACGGGGGGAATTGAAATTACCTAAGATTTCTATAATCAAAGTACTGCTCAACTGGTAAGTTGCGTTTAAATTAATCCGGTAATTAATCCCTTGCTTATTTCCACCTGACGGGAGGCCGGTAACGATATACCTCTGAAAACAGGAGATGTTGGTACGCAGGTTCAATTTTTGAGTAAGCGGCGCAGTACCAAACAAATTCAACCCGAAATTATCTTCGCTGCCAATATTTTCGCGCGAACTAACGGCAACGTTGGTATAAGTTGTATCACCGATTTTATATGTTGGATAATATGTTGTATAAGCCTGTATATCGTCCCTGTTGCCGCGATAAAACATTGTGAGATTAATGTTTGCCCCGTTTTTAAAGGTTTGGCTGTATGCCAGTTCGAGTTTGTTGCCGATTTCGGGTAGCAGATCCGGATTGCCGATAGTGACATTTTTAGGATCACTGGCATTTAAAAAAGGATTCAGATCACGGTAATCCGGGCGTTCGATACGGTGGCTATAACTTAATTTTACTGTTTCGTCCTGTTTGAAGTTATGGGCAATAACAATAGACGGAACAAATGTATTATATGACCCCAGTGTGATTTTACCTGAATTAGAATAATCAGCTGAGCCTGTGGTATATTCGTCGCGGAATCCTGCTTTGAAATCCATTTGCTTAAACAATTTAAACGTCGCAGAAAGGTAGCCAGCATAAACAACCCTGTGATAATCATCTGAGGATGACAAATCAGGACTATACTCATAGTTATTGGAAGTCATATTCAGTAAATACACCTCCGATGTACTTTTGATATGATCGAGTTCGGCCTTGGCACCTGTTTCGAGCATGGTATTTTCTCCAACAGGTTGAGTATAGTTTAGCTCTATATTAGATTCATTTTCAATACCCGGATTATTTCCATTTGAGCTGCTGAAAATAGCATCATCCAACACATGTTTTTGTGTTTGATCGTAATAAGAATATATATTGCCGTTAGAAGAATTGTATACAACTTCCAGTTCCTGATCTTCCTTTTTAAACTTCTTTTTGTAGGCCAGGTTCCAGTCAAATGAATATTCGTGGAATTTATTCGCTGAAATAATTACATCACTGATGTCGGAAAGCTGGTTTTCAAGCACATCCTGAGCCAGGGTGTGACGATTGGCCATACCCGTATTGCTATTTCCGAAATAATCATATGCCAAGGTTACTGTAATATTGTTATTTGGCGAAATATCCCAATCAAAGCCAATACCTGATTGTAACCCATTCCTTTGGAAATCGCTTATACTGGTTTGAAGCAAGTGCGAAAAGCTTATAGAATCCTGCTGCGATAAACGATCCATATAATTATTCGTGGTCGAAAGTAATTGCGCGTTCCCGCTTACATATGCATTGGCTCCGAAATTTCCTTTACGGGCATTGAGGTTAAAAGCACCGTTTTCCAAACGTGTACCGGCCGAAAGAGAGAGGTTACCATTAATGCCATGGGCGGTTGTTTTTTTTAAAATAATATTAATAATACCCCCGGTGCCTTCTGCGCCATATTTTGCACCGGGACTGGTAATTATATCAATGCTTTGTATCTGGCTTGCCGGAATGGATTGTAGCACATCGGCTATATTGCTGCCAAAAAGCGCAGAAGGTTTACCGTTAATCAGGAAACGAATGCTGGAATTGCCTTGCAACTCTACATTGCCGTCAACATCAACCGATACCTGCGGTACTTTTTTCAATACATCGGCTGCCACGCCGCTTTGGGATGTAATATCCTTATCGGCATTGTACACCATCCTGTCAATTTTGTTTTCAATAATGTTTTTTCCTCCTGTAATTGTTACCCCGTATAAAGTGGTTTCGGTGCCCGAAAGTTTAAGGTCTCCCAAAACGATTACAGAATTAGGCTTGCCAATTAAAATATCGCGTTTTTCAATCCTTTTATACCCTATAAAATAGACAGATATTTTATAGGTTCCCACAGGGATATCGGTTAGTTTATAAGCACCTTTGCTGTCGGTTGTAGTGCCATTAATTAATTTGTTCTCTTTTTGTGCAAACAAACTTATAGTTGCATACTCAAGGGGTTGATTTGATAGGGAGTCCATAATTCGCCCTGAGATTTTTCCCGGAGCAGTAATTTTGTTCTGGGCTTCTGAGAAAAAAGCGGTCAAAATAAAAAGAATAGTAAGCCATAGTATTGTTATTAAAGCTTTTAAACGATAAATAAATGTTGTAAATTTCCTCATAAATTGTTATTGTGCTTAATTAACTGATTTCGTTTCAATCGTTCTTTATGTAGCATTGGTAGCCCAAAATATTTCCGGATTTGTAGCAAAATTATAGAAACAGAACGGAAAAGGCTCAGGGAATTTTCGAGAATCTTTGAATGCTGGTAAGGAACGATTGGAAACTGCAATTTAATCGCGCTTTCGATGATCCGGATTTTCATGCATCAAAGTAACGGATTAATATGGATTGTTCACTAAAGGTCACGGAAGAAAGGATACGCAGATTACACAGATTAAAGTGATTGGCACAGATGAGTTAGGGCTGTTCGCTGAAGCTAACAGAGATGGGTCCACAGATTACACGGATTTACACAGATGGATTGGGTTGTTCGCTAAAGTTCGCGGAGGAAAAGGTCCACAGATTACACGGATTTACACAGATGGATTGGGTTGTTCGCTAAAGTTCG
>JBAXXB010000021.1:0-25954 GCA_037128115.1 Bacteroidota bacterium | reverse complement strand
AATCACGATCCAGAAACCCAAGTATACCTCGCGGTCGAGAATACCCCAATGGTATGTTTGATCGGGAACATTCAGAAATTTAAGGGCAAAGGCCAGTTCAATAAACCCTAATACTACTTTAACCGAATTGAGCCAGCCACCTGATTTCGGCATTTTATTAAGCCAGTGGGGGAAGAGTGCGAAAAGGCTGAAAGGAATGGCAAAAGCAAGTGAGAAACCCAACATTCCAATAATAGGCTTAAGTATTTGTCCGCCAACCGACTCAACCAGGATGGTCCCTACTATGGGACCCGTACAACTGAATGAAACCAGGACCAACGTAAGTGCCATAAATATTGTGCCGAAGGTTCCGCCCTTATCTTCGGCGGAAACCGACTTATTGACAAGCCAGTTAGGCATTACGATCTCGAAATACCCGAAAAAAGAAGCCGCAAAAATCACAAAAACGAGGAAGAACAGAAGGTTCGGAATCCAGTGAGTGCTTATCCAGTTGCTGAATTCTGCCCCGAAAATTACGGCTATCAGTGTTCCGAAAAGCGTGTAGATTGCAATGATCGAAATACCATAGATAAGCGCCTGCACCTTGCCTTTCGCGCCTGCTTTCATGAAATAGGAAACCGTCATGGGAATCATTGGGAAAACACAAGGGGTCAGTATTGCCACCAGTCCGGCAGCAAAAGCGATAAGGAAGAACATCCACAAGGGCGTTTTCCCGTCATCAAACGGTTTGTTTCCATTAGCAGTTGGTGGAACAGCATGGGCTTTTGCCGTCGAAACTGTACCAGTTGCTTTCACCGGAATGGAGTCGGCAGCTTTAGCGGCAACGGCAGTAATGCTTTTGGCTCCCGGTAATGAAAATGAAAAGGGTGTCTCTCCGGAAGTGCACGTACCATCATCACAGGTTTGCCAGTATATTTTCCCTGCAATCTCTACGGTTTTGTTGCTGGTAATCTTTATTTTCTGGGTAAAGAGAGCTTCAAGGTCGAATGACTTAATTTCGGCCTTGAACATATCATCATACACCTTATGCCCTTTGGGTTCAATAACTTTACCCGATATCCTGGCCCCTAAAACCTTGTCGTAAACAAACTCTGTAGCCATGGGTCCTTCGCCGACGGGATATTTTTCCTGTGAATACAGGTGCCATCCTGCCTGTATCTTAGCCGTGAACCTCAATTCGGCAATAGTGTCATTGATCCGATCAGCTTTAAAAGACCATTTTGCTGGTTCCAGAATTTGTGAGCTGGCAGAGAACCTAATGAAAAAAGTTAGAAAAAAAGCCAGAAATAGCACTTTATCAGCACTATATGTTATTCTCTTCATAATAATATGATGTTAGGAGAGATGGTGGTAGTGTCATTAACGACAAGGGACAAAATTATAAATTATTAATCAAGATGCTACATCTTTGTAATAGAATTCATTAAGAAATTCATTGATGTAGTCCCGATGTCGTTTATGCTGAGAAAAAAGGGAAGATAAGGCAGGTCACGCCTAATTTAGCCAAAAAGCAGGCTGCATCCACATGAAGGGGCTTCCGTTTCTTTTATGAGTTCGGGGCCGGAAATGACTAATGCCCTTTTTGTTTTGGACGAAATCCGGAAACGATTATCGATTCTTTTGCCAATAACCCAAATAATATCTTTACCCGACACAAGTAGCCAGGTCTTTTCTTTATCGGCGAGTGAGATTTTCTGGTCGACAAAAAAGTCGCTTAGCTTTTTCTTGCCTTTTAAACCAAGCGGAATAAACCAATCGCCTTTTTCCCATTTCCGCAACTGGAGGGGAAATACCAGTTTATCCAGGTCGAGGCATGCCATAGAAGATTTCCCCAAAGGCAGGTCGCTGATCTGGTCAGTTTCATATATGGTCAGGCAGACAGGATATTCCAACTCGCTGATTCCCTTTTGCAAGGCCACGGCTTCGGCTGGCTGGGGTTCAGTTGTCAGCTCTGTAAGAGGCTGAATTATAAAATTTTCACGATCGCGTAACAGGCGGTGGGTAGGGGAATAAAATGTCTTGCCTGAAAAAGTATCGAGCGAGCGCACAATTTCCTTAACCACCGGAAATGCAAAGTCGTAGGGTTTTAACAATTCAAACAGGTACGTTTCATGCGGCTGGTATTCATAAATCCAGTCAATTGAAATCAGTATACCCTCAGGAGTGTTCTGTACTAGGTCGGCCGTAACCCCAGCCATATGGTAATTATAAATGGCTTCCACATCACGCAGGTGGCTGATACTCTCGTTGAGCTTGACGCTGAACTGGGGATTTATCTTATAAAGCTCTGTCAGCACATCGTGCCTGAGCTTATTACGCAGGTACTTCCGGCTTTTATTCGAACGGTCATCGCGCCAGACCAATTTCAGGTCAAGTGCATATTCCATGATTTTTTCCCGGGTGGTAAACATCAGTGGCCGTATGATCTTCCCCTGTTTAGGTAAAATACCGTGCATCCCGCTAATACCGGTTCCGCGCAGTATATTGATAAAAAAAGTTTCGGCCTGGTCGTCAAGGTGATGTGCGGTAGCTACATAATCATACCCATGTTCCGACAGAATTTCATCGAACCAGGCATAACGCAGGTCACGTGCCGCCATTTGTATGGATATCTTCTGTTCGGCGGCATATTTTTTTGTGTCCGATTTATTAAGGTAAAACGGCACGTTAAAGTACTCAGCGATTCCTTTTACAAATGCCTCATCACCGTCGGACTCCTCCCCTCTTAATCCAAAATTAAAATGTGCAATTCCGAAATCAAAGCCGGAATCTTTAACCAGGCGGACCATGGCAATTGAATCCACACCACCGCTGACAGCCAGCAAAATGCGATCGGAATTACTGAATAAACCCGTGGACCTGACGTATGCTTTGAAAGCCTTTAACATATGTACAAATGTACATGATTTTCTTATTGTTGGCTTCTTTAAAAAAAATTATTTAAATTGTTTTTCTGTCGGATGAAATATGTCTCCCCGGTTGAGTGCCTGGTCCATAAAATGCACAATATCCAAATCAATTATTAAGAAATACAAGCACACTGCCGCGGCAGATGCTTATGAAATATCGGATTCTCCCATGAGGAGCAGCCAGGTAAGTTTTATTGTTTATAACACTATTGAATCAAGCCAATTGACAGATTAAAACTTCATATGTTTTATTTTCATCTCATAGTATTTTTTACCTTCATCGGTGCAGATTCCACGGATAAACGTATCAAACATCACATCAAAAAGCACTGTGAATGAGATGGTTTCGCTCGGGAAAAACTCGGGGTTATGCATATCAATCAACCTACTGATGTATATACGTGAAACTAACTCAGCACTGAGGTCGGGGCGGTACATGCCCTGCAGCATACCGTACTCAAAGTTTGATTTGATTTTAGAATTTACAAAAGCGACACGTTTCTCGACAAATTTCTGCCGCACTTCCGGGAAATTGGTACGCAAGTCGAATGTAATGCTGGGAAATATGTTCAGGAATTCATCGCTGATCTCTTTACTTACAATCAGCAAGTCATCGATAGAGTTGCTCTCGGTAAAGTCAAACTTCGAAAAAATATTTTCCAGATTCTGTTGTTCATAATTAAGTATTTCTTCCACCAACTTCGATTCCGAGCCAAAGGCACTGATCAGTTCATCGAGTGGTTTACCCAAATCGCGCGATAAGTTCTGAAAGGTGAATTCATCTGATTTGTAGCCGGATAGTAATCTTCTTACAACTTCAATTAGGGGCAGGTTTGGATTGCTCATAATACTAAATAAGTGGGTGAATGTGCCGTGTACAAGACAGGGGAGTATCCTTTAATGGGATTTCAAACAAAAATACCAGTCGGTCCTGGGAGATTCGAACGGAGTTGAGACAAACAATCCGTAACCAGGTATTCCATCGAGAAACCACCCGGGTATTGACTTGAAACATCAGGATGCCAAGGCAGATGGCACATCCTAAATCAACATACTGAAACAAATAGTGGATCAGCAACATTTTCAACTATTATAATTTCCGGGACATTTTGGACTGCCGTAAAGGTAATACAAATATACTTCCGCTTATATATTTACGATATACGACTAAGCGTCACATTATCAGCCGGGTGTAGCAAATCACCTTTGATAAACTATTTTCTTCTGAAGATTGATACTATCACCTGTAAGTGAAAAATAGTAAACGCCTGAGGGAAGGTTTAATTTTCCGGGTTCAAACCTCCTGATATATTTCCCGGGCTCAACCATAGACTTTTCAATCAAAGTTGACACTTTATGGCCGTATATATCGTATACACAGAGACTAAGCTTAACAGGAGATTTTAATTTAAATGAAATCACGCAGCTCTCGCTGCAGGGATTGGGGTAAGCCTGCTCAACTGCAAGTGGGATATTCTCACTTTCAATGATGCCTGTAAAATAAGGATCGAGGATAGCAGTCCAGGTACTAAGGAGGTCATTGTTAAGCCGGGTCCAGATAGGCCTGACAATATTATTATATGCTGAAATACCGGTATAATCCCCAAAGAAGATGTTAGAATTCGGGGTAAAAGGGCTCTCACTAATTTTCATGTTCTCAAAAGTCTCTCCCCCGTCTTTCGACACAGCCATGTATACATCGGTGCGGGTATCATCGTAATTTCTCCTGTCGTAAAATACAAACCACAAGTAGCCGGTCACCTGGTCTACGGTCATCCAGCTCAAAAACTGCTGTTTACCTGGTCCATCGTCATTTACTCGGCGAGGTGCTGTCCAGGTATTCCCTCCATCGGTCGATTTCACCATCCACACATCAAGGTCCTGCACCAAGCCATTACTGCTTCTTTCGTCAGTCCAGTTAATGTATATATTACCGCGATTAGGGCCGTTGCTTATATCGCAACAGGTTACCGGCAGTCCATTAGCTCTGTATATGCCGGGCACCGAATAATCCCAACCACCGGGAATATCACTCACTACTATATCGTGATCAAGCCATGTAAGTCCGCCATCCGTTGAGCGATCGAACACCAGGCCCGCAGGCCCAGCCCAGGCTTCATAGATTTCACCATTCGGACCAACAGCCGGCACTGCTCCCTCTGTGGTACTGTCGCTGTCGAGGCAGTTTCCTGATATCTCGTTTATTTGCAGGGCAGTACTCCAGGTCAGGCCCTGATCAGTTGACTTCGAAAACAGAATATTGGATTTATTTGCAGGGTTGGGGGAGCCATAACTATCGAACTGTGTCCATGAAATATAGATTTCGTTGGTATGTGGATTAACATATGCCCACTCTTTATCCTGTTCCTTTGGGCTATTTTTTCCAATCCCTGAACCGTTGCTCCAGGATAAGCCGTTATTGACTGAACGCTGGCACACAATTTGGTCGAGCCAGTTCACCTGGTCAGGGTAAGAGAGGTGGAAGAAATAAAAATACCCGCTGGTGTCGATCACCACGCAGGGATCGCCAAATACACCCAGTGTCGAAGTCATGGGGTTGCGGTTCCAGCTATGCCCACCATCGAACGAAAAGTAATAGGAACGGGTGTTCGCCCCGGCAATTATCTGCCTGGTATTCCTGGGATTGATATAAATGGATGTCTCGTTTGGGTTATCCACATCGCTTATCATCACATTTGTATATTGTGCAAAGGAATTCAACGATGCGGAAAAGAATGCAACGAATATTCCAAACGATAACCATGCCGTTTTCATAGTGGTTTGAATATAAATCCATATTAATTACAAAATTACAGCCTTTTTGCATGATTAGTTTTAATTAAGTGAATTCAACCTCAAGTTTATTTAAGAGTTCATGTTGGTCGTGTAAAGTCTTACCTTTGTATTACTCATTAATACAAAAATCATGGCTCTCTCTACTCGTGGAATGAGGATAGGAATTCTGACAGCCGGAGGCGATTGCCCTGGTATAAACGCAGCCATTCGTGGTGTTGGCAAGACCGCTATTGCCGAATACGGCATGAAGGTGATCGGTATATCATCGGGCTTCCGCGGACTGATTGAAAAAGAATACATAGAACTGGAAGAAACCCAACTTTCGGGTATGCTGACCCTTGGTGGCACTATACTTGGCACTTCGCGTGACAAACCTTTTAAAAATGACCCCGTTACCGGCGTCAACATGTCGAAGATCATCAAAAAGAATTATAAAGAAATTGGGCTAGATGCCCTGGTTGTGATAGGAGGCAATGGAACACAGAAAACTGCGGCCAAACTTGCTGCCGATGGACTGAATATTATTGGTCTACCCAAAACCATCGACAAT
Organism: Bacteroidota bacterium; assembly: GCA_037128115.1. Lineage (GTDB taxonomy): Bacteria > Bacteroidota > Bacteroidia > Bacteroidales > UBA4417 > UBA4417. Next base: position 19,699 of record JBAXXB010000021.1, on the reverse strand, counting down.
GACGTTTACGGCACGGATGTCACTTTCGGTTTCGACACGGCCGTGAGCATAGCAACCGAAGCCATCGACCGCCTTCACTCTACCGCCAATTCGCATAAGCGCATCATGATCATTGAACTCATGGGCCACCATGCCGGGTGGATTTCCTTGTATTCGGGTGTCGCAGGCGGAGGTGATGTGATCCTGATCCCTGAAATTCCTTATGACATGGATATTGTTGCCCGTTATCTCGAAAAACGCTCAAAAAACAAAAAGCCGTATTCCATCGTAGTGGTTGCTGAAGGGATAGAAAGACCAAAAGGAACCTCAGCCGCTTCATTTGTTTCGCAATCCATCAGGGAAAAGACCGGGCTCGAAACCAGGGAAACTATCCTGGGCTATGTGCAGCGTGGCGGATCTCCCACGCCTATGGACCGCATCCTGGCTACGCGTTTCGGGGCGCATGCCGTTGAACTTATTGCAGAAGGAAAATTTGGTGTCATGGTGTCGAAGGATGGAGAAACCATCACTTCCGTGCCTCTTGAGCAAGTCGGTGGGAAATTGAAACTGGTACCTCCCGATCACTCCATCATCAGGAAATCACGCAAAATGGGGATTTGTTTTGGTGATATAAAAGTATAATGCAAAAGACAAAGCGTTTAGTCCGCTTCGTTTCAACATTGGGCATTTAGATTTTGTTTCATCATATCCTAATCTTGCCCCCCGGGTAAGCTAAAAACCATCCTCGGTATTATCTCCACCCATCCGGTCTTTTTCGGTTTTGCGGCTGTAATTGTTAATTTTAAACTGCAGCCCGGCATACAACACCCTCGATTCCATATACCTCTTGTTAACAGACACAAAATTGGTTCCGGTTGTCGTTGAATTGAAATTGCGGGTATTAAAAACATCGGTCACCCTAAGGGTGAAGGTAAGTTTGTTTTTTAGAAAATCCTGTCGCACAGAGGCATCAACAGTATAATTACTTTTGTTACTCGACTGCAGCGAACTGCTTGGTGCCGCGTAATTCCCTATCAATTGGAAAGCCCCATCCTTCGAAAAATTAAAGGTGGCATTTATTCTCCCGCTCCAGGTGAAACTTTGTGTTTCCGGTATATCATATTCGGGAACTGCACTAACCATATACTGATATAGCGAGAGGTTGCTGTTAATCCTCAGCCATTTGTAAGGATTCGCTGCTGCTACAAATTCAAATCCATATGACTTACTGTTATTGATATTCATGGGCATTGAATAGGTAATGCCTGTGGAATCCATGCGGGTAACATCTTCGACCATACCTGTCGTATTTCTAAAAAAAGCAGTCGAGGTAAGTGATGCTGTATTCCAGTACTTTATCAAGCCTAGTTCAAGCGAGTTGGTATACTCAGGTCGTAACTCGGGATTTCCCTGGCGGATATTCAGCGAATCAGAATAATCAATATACGGATTCATTTCGCGGGGCGAAGGCCTGTCGACCCGTCGGCTATAGCTGAATTGCATTTCATAGCCTTTACCCAGGTCGTATTGGGTGTGCAGCGAGGGATAGAAACTGTAGTAAGGATCTGTATACGTGGTATCGGTCTGTTCAACTTTCGACCGGGTAAAAACCTGCTCGTATCTTAGCCCTGCCTGATATTTAAGTTTTCCCCAGGAATTGCTGTAAATTCCGTACAATGCATACTGCTGTTCACTGTAGTCATAATGGTTTTTTAAAAGTGCGGAAGTGTCCCAGACTTCTGTACTATAATTATAGTTTGTGTAGTCGTAATCCATGGCCATATCGCGATAAGAGACCTTGTACCCGGTCTCGATCCGCGCCCCGCCTGACAGAGGCTGAATATAATTTCCCTGGGCTGTAAAAAAATAATTCCGGTTCAAGGTAAAATTATGCTGTTTCTGAGGCAGCCCGGATTTATCCAGGCTACTTACATCGTATTCCTGCTGATCGATAACCTGGTCATTGTTCATGGTATTGTCGTTGTACACGAAATCCTGCGTAAATTCCCTACCCTTCTGGGGGAAGGTATGCTTGTACGACAAAGTATAATTCATTGATTTGATACTCCTGCTTGAATTGGTATAGCTATCGAAATAGCGTAGTAAGGAATCTGTACCATAATAATTTTTGTAGGTCATAGTCCCTTCCTGCCCGAAAGCCATATTGCGGCTCTGTAACGAAAGGGTAAGATTATTGCGGGTATCTATCGCATAATCTACACCTCCATTAAAATTCAACGAATTACGATGATTTTCACCCAGCTGCGATTGCCTCAGCACGTTGATCACATCACTGAAATTGCTGGTCCGTTCATTCTCCGACGAAGTTTTACTCAGGTTGTACCGCCCGTCAGCACCTATAAATACATTGATTTTATTGGCACGGTAATTCAGGTTAAGAGAGCCGTTATACTTATCGTTTGTACCCAAGTTTCCCGAAACGAGCCCATTGAACCCCTGGAGTGCTTTTTTCTTCAGAACTATATTGATGATTCCCGAAGTACCGTCCGGATCATACCTCACCGAAGGGTTTGTGATGACTTCCACACTCTCTATAGCACTGGCTGGCAACTGGTTCAGTATATCGCTGCTGCTGATACCGGCCTGGCTGGCAGGTTTGCCATCAATGAGCAGTGTAATGTTTGAATTACCTCTCAGGCTGACATTTCCCTCGGCATCGACTGCAACGCTGGGAATATTCTCCATGATATCCGTAGCTGTACCACCTGACAGGGCCATAGTTTTGTCGACAGTGATTACTTTCTTATCCAGGTTATTGCTGATCAGCGACTTCTTTGCTATAATTTCCACGCCCGATATACTTGAAGCCATCGGTTTTATTGAAATATCACCCAATTTAACATCAGCACTTTGTTGCGAAATAAGTATACCCGAAAAATATTTCTCTTCATACCCTATAAAACTGGCCCTAATGTAATACCGGCCGGGAACAATATTACTGAACAGGAACTTCCCTTTCCCATCTGTTACGGCTCCGGTAACCATAGAAGAATCCTTAACCCGGGCCAGAATAATATTACCAAATTCGATATGCTCGCTGTTTGACTCATCATGAAGTGTCCCGCTGATAACGCCAAAACCCTGTGCTGCACCATTTCCGCCCTGCCTGTTTCCCTGCCCTGGTTTACTCCCCGCTTGCTGGCCAAATAATAGCTGAGCCGAAAACAGGATAAATAAGGTAAATAATAGATTTATATGAATAGATTTTCGCATTGGTAGTTTCGTTATAGGTTTCAAACCTGGCCGAAATATTTCCTTTGTTTTTAAGAAAAAGCCTGGATTGATTTTTTTGCAAAGCTACCAAAACAGCGCTATTACATTGAATCTTGTGAATAATTAACATTTAATTAACCCTTCGTATCCCATTTTTCAGGAATTCACTTTTGCATTATTTCACCGGGATTATTTTTTAGCAAAGCGGCATATATGTTTACATTTGCAGCCCAACCCTTCTACTATGAAACCGCTTGTTTTCATTTTCAGCCTTCTTTGCCTGGCCATTCAGCTTGTTGCTCAGGATACTGCGTTTTTAACCTATTACGAGAAGTCGAACTTCACGAAGACTTCCAGCTATACGGAAACCATTGATTTTTGCGAAAAACTCGCAAAGGCTTCAGCTGCTCTGCATTATACCAGCTTCGGGAAAAGCCCGGAAGGCAAGGATCTCCCCTTACTTATAGCCGACCGCAACGGAAATTTCACCCCCGAATCGGTGCGCATAAGCGGCAACGCGGTACTTCTTGTCGAAGCATGCATTCATGCCGGCGAATGCGATGGGAAAGATGCCGGGCTGATGCTGCTCCGGGATCTGGTTATTAACAAGATGAACGCCCAACTGCTCGATCATGTTACCATATTATTTATACCGGTATTCAATACTGACGGATTCGAACGTTTTGGAGCCTTCAACCGTATCAACCAGAACGGACCTGAAGAAATGGGTTGGCGAACTACGGCCCAGGATCTGAATCTGAACCGTGATTTCATGAAAGCCGATGCCCCAGAAATGCAGGCCTGGCTAAGGTTATTCAATGCATGGCTTCCTGATTTTTTCGTTGACTGCCATGTGACCGACGGTGCCGACTTCCAGTATACCATGACTTACGCACTTGAGACCCAGGGTTCCATGGAAAAAGAGCTTTCGGACTGGACCGCTACCGTATGTGAACCATACCTGGTAAATGAAATGAAAAAATCGGGATTTCCAGTATTCCCCTATGTGCAGTTCCGGAACTGGCACGATCCACGCAGCGGCTTAACCATAGGGGTAGCGCCTCCCATGCTGTCGCAGGGATATTGTGCCATACAAAACCGCCCAGGGCTGTTGATCGAAACGCATATGCTCAAGCCTTACAAAGCCAGGGTTACCAGTACATACACCATGCTTCTGCATACTCTCGAACTACTCAACAAAGAATATAAAACACTCCAAAAACTTGAAAATAAAGCCGATACCTATACGGCAGCAGGGACATTCCGTAAAGAACCCTTTCCCGTTAGTTTTTCCGAATCGTATGCCGACAGCACGCAGATCGACTTTTTAGGGTTTGACTACACCATCGATACCAGTGATCTTACCGGTGGTTTATGGTTTAAATACAATGAACAGAAACCTGTCAACTGGCAGCTGACCTTGTTCCCTGATTGCAAAGCAAGCAGGTTCGTGAGCCTTCCGGAAGCCTATCTTATACCGCCACAGTGCATTACCATTATTGAGAGATTAAAGCTACACGGAATAAAAATGACATCCCTGGCTCACGAAGTCAGCTGTAAAGTGAAAATAAGCAGGTTCCGTAATGTTGAGTGGCAGAAGCGATCTTACGAAGGACATCACAAACTCACCTATGGACTGGCAGATACACTGGAAACCAGTACTTTCCCTACCGGAACCATGCTGGTTGAAATGGACCAACGCACGGCCAGGGTTATCGCACACCTGCTTGAGCCTGCTTCGCCAGATTCGTATGCTGCATGGGGATTTTTCGATGCCTACCTGGAGCAGAAGGAATATGCCGAATCCTATGTTATGGAAGTACTAGCCCGTGATATGATCAGGAAAAACCCGGAACTTAAAACGCAGTTCGAGCAAAAGAAAGCAAGTGATAAAGCGTTCGCATCAGATCCTGAAGAGATGCTTAACTGGTTTTACAGCAAGACGCCATACTGGGATAGCCATTACAATCTGTACCCGGTTGGCAGAATTGTTGAGCGGGGTGAATTGGAGAAGTTAAAAATGTAAAGCGTCCTTATCCACCTTTTCCATAAAACGACTTTGGAAAATCGAATTAGTCATTCTTTGGGTAAGCAGTTATGATTTGAACACAGTGCCTTGTATAAATAGCACCAGGTTCTAAGCATTTATTACTAAAGCAAAGCCAGGCAGGTTTTTGCAAAAAGCTTTTGACAAACAAATTTTTTGCCTATTCGTTTTTAGGAGAAAGTTCCACGGTTACATATACATCCTGGTCTGATTCAGAATAAGAATCTTTTTGATAAAGTTTCCCTTTCAGTCTGAGTGTTTTTAACCCTATCGGTTTTAGCAGCCATTGATCTAGATCTATAGCATCCTGAACTAACAACGGAATCTGGATTTCTTCGGAAGATTGTACTTGTTTTTCCATTCCATAAAAATATGGAATATTGATATACAGCGGGTTACCATCTTCCACAAGTTTATGTTTCGAATCATCCCAGCTTAAGGACAAGCCGTTACCGATGGCCGGGAATTTCACAGGATCCATACGGTCAACATAACGTCCGCCCCTGATAGTGACAATATATTGAGGCGTTAATGCTGCCGGAGTTGCAACATCCTCCGGGCCATAAAAGGTATTTATCTCAAGATCAATGGCATCCACAGCATTCACCCCCTGGGATTCGAACTTGCGTACGACAACGAATTGTGTTTTGCTATTCACCAGCCGTTTCCCTTTTGCAATAATATTTCTATCAACATGTATAGGAAACCTGTCATATTTTTTAAGTTCTCCGGGCTTATCCATGTCATAAACCTTCTCATACGATGAACCCATAACAACAGGGCAATGAGTTGATTTATCGCATTCATACCTGTTTTTAGAATCTTTCAGGTAACGGGCAACACGCCTTTGCGCGATTTGCAAAACCATATTGGTCGAAAAATTAGTTTCGCTTTGCTCTGATGATTCAGGGTCAGGATCATGGAGGGATGGAGAGCCGGTCTTTTTTACAATTTTTACAGCAACAGATGCATTTAGTTTATCTGCAGGCTTATTCACTGTAATCTGCGCTTCAGCATTCGCAACATTTTTCTTCCCGCTGGGAAATTCGAATGCCCAGCTGCCTGTAAGGCTGGCTTTGCATTGCTTTTTGGGAGCTATGAATACGACTTTCCCATGCCCGTTTTCATCGGTCGTTACCTCGCTATTTTCCAGTTGCCCTTCCGTAACTGTAAACGATATTTTTTTTTGCTTCAAAGCAATTCCATCACAATCGTGTAATGTAAACTCAACATCCTGTTTCTGAGATCTTGCCGGATCGTATTCGATAAAGTAACTGTCCTTTATAAATTTCAGTTTCCCGTTTAATGCCACGAGCCCATTGTTACTATTGTTTGATTCATCCCTTTTCTTTTTTTCGTAAGCAGGAATTACCTCTTTGAGGAGATTTTTCTTACCCAACACAGCTGCCCTTGCTGCATCCGGAACGCTGATTTTTGCCTCGCGCCCATTAGTATTGCAGGTTGATTCCCATAAAATTTCGTTTTTGCGAAAATTCAATGCAACAACTTTAATGGTGTATTGGTCAACACCGTCATCCTGAGTCAGTATCCCATAAAGAAGGTAATCGGTAAGGTCAGCATGAGGAGGTAAGGTTGAATATTGGGGTCCCAGGTTTTCTTCCCCAACTCCTGTAAAAGTGGTCACCCGCCAGTCCGAAGACTTTGAATCTATAAATAAATCAGGAGTTACCCATGGATTAATATAATTATCAACCTTGTCCATCGCAATACAATCAGCTTCGAGATTACCCAGAGAGTTCAGTGCATCCTTATAAGCAGGAGAGGCAAAATGAAGGTCTTTCCATTTTTTTATGTCCCGGTTACGGCTTTTCTGGCAGGGATCATCACAATCTTTCGTTGGAGTTGAACTGTAAGGATTATAACTGTTAATAGCTATATCATACACGTAGATGAGCCGGCTTTCGCATTCTTTGCATTTATCCTGGGCACTGGAGGTTAAAGGGATACTTGCCAATATAGACACGGCAACTAACTGAAGTACAAATGCAAAAATCAGGTTTTTCATTTTCGGAAGATTTTTCAGATTAGAGTTCAGGTACAATAAAACCAGCAAACAACCCAGGCATGGTATTCCCCATTTCAAATTTCAGAAGGATTTCTTTGCGCCACAAGCCCCCTCCATACCCTGTGAGTTTGCCGTTGCTGCCAATTACCCTGTGGCAAGGTACAACTATGTTGATCTTATTTTTACCATTGGCATTTCCCACAGCGCGTGTATTCGCTTCATTGCCTGTCATACGGGCAAGTTCAAGGTAAGAGATGGTTTTACCAAAAGGTATTGACGTTAGCTTTTCCCAAACCTCAAGTTGAAATTCGGTCCCCTGGGGATCAAGCCGCAAATCGAAAACCTGTCGCTTACCGGAAAAATACTCATTCAGCTGGGTTACACAGGCCTGAAGGCATCCCGGCACAGCTGACGAGACTGTCTTTTCATCCAGGAAGAGGACTGAGCGGATTCCTCTGTCACTTCCTGAAATTTGAATAGAACCTACCATGGACTGAATGCAGGCAGTTTCTAAATCCATACAGACACCTTTCCCATTTGAGTGAAATTAGATCAATCAATGGCAAAGCTAATTAAAAGTAATATAAATATCAAGTATCTCGGGCCTGTTGCCTGTGCGCACAGGTGGGCCCCAGCCGCCGTAGCCGCTCGAAACATAAAACTGGGAATTCCCTTTCCTTAGAAAACCCCAGCTCACTTCATAAATCGCATCGGTAATATAGTTGAACGGCCACATCTGCCCGTGATGCGTGTGACCCGAGAGCTGAAAATCCACACCGGCATCGGTAACCTGCTGTAAATTAAAAGGCTGGTGGTCCATCATTATTACAGGAAGGCTAAGGTCAACTCCTTCAAGGACTTTATCAAGGCCTTTCCTCTCCTTACCGCTGAATCTCCTGGAGTCGCGGTCGTTTCGCCCTGCCAGGTAAAAACTTTGCTGCAGTTTGATAGCAGTATCCCGCAGCATAGTTATGCCGTGGCTCTGCAGGTATTTCACAGCTGCTTCCGCCCCACCGATATACTCGTGATTGCCGGTAATGGCATAAATCCCCATAGGCGCGTAAAGTTTTAACAGGGACCGGCCCAGGTCGTTGTGAATCACCGGTCCCAGATCCTCATCAACTATATCCCCTGCTAAAAGGATTACATCAGGATGGCATTCATTTAGCATACGTACCAGTTTTGCCGTTCGTCTTGGGCCTACCAGGGTTCCCATATGAATATCCGATGCTGCGGCAATATGCAGGGATTTCAGCTGCCCAGCCTTTTTATCAATATGAATATCGAGTCGTTTTACCCTGGGATTGAGGGCGTTGATATGGCCCGCAATTACCACTATTCCTGCTATGCCTGTCACTGCAAAAAACATGCATTTCTTTACCTGCACATAATGTTCGGCTAAAATGGCCAGCTGGGGAAGAAAGTACAGGGCCAGCCTGACCAGATCAACTACAAGCACTGCCATAAGCATGTAAACCATCAGCGCCAGCCAGAACGCACCGACAAAAGTAAAAAAACTGCTTACAGGCGAAATCCATGCCCGTTCCAGGAAACGGCCTATGATATACGAGGCGCTGATAAAAAGGAAAATCCACGGATACCAGTTCCGGAAGATCATCCCTACAGGCAGGGTCTGCAAGCCGCGGATGTAGATATAATAGTTTACCAGGCTGTAAACCAGTAAAACAACGCTGAAAAAAATCAGGAACTGAACAGAACGCATAATTGAAACTAGTTCGTAAACATTAATTTTAAAGCAAAATAACGTTAAAAATTGCTAATAATAGATAACTCGGTACACCTATATTTGTTCATCCCCTGTTAATTGCCGCGGAATTCGTAAATTTGCACTTTAAAACCCAGCCCACAAGATTTGGACAACGACTAACTAATTATTAATCATTCGTTTGACTCCGATATCCCGGCACTAAGGTTTATCATTTTAATTGTATGATGCGGAAACTTTCGATTGCAATCCTGTTCATTCTGTCCACTTTCACGGCTGTTAAAGCTCAACAGGTTATTTATTCCCAAACCTTCGAAGATACAGCCAGCCTTTTCCAGGATTATGTGCTTTCGAACCTGGATAATGGTATACCTGCCGGAACAGGATGGGATACATTACAAACTGTTCCCTGGTTCGTCGGGGTAACTGGTCCCGGAGCCAACCACGCGGCAATAGCAACATCCAACTATTATCCTGCCATGGCTGCCGACGATTGGTTTGTTACACCAGCTATCCGTATCGGGAAAGCCTCTAAATTCTCCTGGAAAGACTTTTCCTTAACCAGCGGAAATACTGATACTTACCAGGTATTTGTTTCCACTACCGAGCAATCTGTATCCGGCTGTCTTTTTAATGATGCAGCAGCTTCTTACAGCTGCAGCAATTCAACTGCTTTTACCTCGCACACTCTGGACCTTGCTGCCGCAGGATATGCTAACCAGACAATTTTTATAGGGCTAAGGCTCAATACGCAATCAGGAGGCGACAAACTTGCTATTGATGATCTGAAGGTGACCGAAGATTCGACCCATTTTGTCAGTCTTCAATTTATAGTGAATATGTCGAATTACATCGCCGATTCCTTGTTCAATCCCAGAACCGACACGGTGGATATTGCAGGAAGTTTTAACCAGTTCGATGGCACCAAAAATATTTTATCTCTTGTCCCGGGTTCTGATTCAGCTATTTATGCTACAACCATACCCGGTTTTATTGATGGCGACCGTCTGGAATTCAAATTTCGCATCAACAGCAGCTGGAACGATTCGAGCGTGGAATTCCCTTACGGTCTTCCTAACAGGATTTGGACCATACAACACGACCAGTATACCTACACCTGTTTTTATAACAACCAGGGCAGTTCATCCGGCATACCCGAAAACAAGTTAATGGACCAGGTAAATGTATATCCTAACCCCGCCCATGATTTTGTGCTCGTCGAAATCCCTAAAGGGCTAAAGCATATGCTACTGGTAAACCTGAACGGGAAAAAGCTAATAAGCCAGGATATTCAGTCAGGCAAAACACTGAACCTGGATCTGAGTTCCCTATCAACCGGAACCTATGTTTTGTTGTTCTACACCAACCAGGGTTATGCTGGCAGTAAAAAGCTGATTAAGAATTAATTACTCGCTACACATCACTAATGACCTATTTCACATCAACAGCAGGCAGAAAGAACAACCTTCTTCCTGGGGTTTTTGTTTTTCCGTTACTTCATCTCCAATCCTATGAGTGAACAAATTAAGCATGAATGTGGTATAGCCTTTATCCGGCTGCTGAAACCCCTTGAATATTATTATACACGGTATGGCACCACACTCTACGGAATAAACAAGCTGCACCTGCTGATGGAGAAACAGCATAATCGTGGCCAGGATGGAGCAGGTGTAGCCAGCATCAAGCTCAATGTTCAGCCCGGAAGCAGGTATATCGACAGGGTAAGATCGAATGCGGCTGCGCCAATAGATGACATTTTCAAACAGATATACAAACCCTTCCAGGATATTTCTCATTCCGATCCTCAGAAATTGAACGATTCAGTCTGGCTTAAAAGCAAGATTCCCTTCTTCGGTGAAGTATTTATGGGGCACCTCCGATATGGTACTTTCGGGAAGAACAATATTGAGAATCTTCACCCTGTAGTCCGGTATAACAACTGGATGACCCGAAACCTGGTGCTGGCCGGCAATTTCAATATGACGAATGTGGATGAACTTTTTCAGCGGCTTGTCGAATTCGGGCAATATCCTGTCGAAACCTCTGATACCGTTACCATACTTGAAAAAATAGGTCATTTTCTTGATGAGTCGAACGAAGATCTTTATCACAAGTTTAAGAAAGAAGGTTACACCAAGCAACAGAGCACCGAACTCATAGCTAAAAATCTCAATATTAAAGAATTACTTAGCGAATCATCCGAGCATTGGGATGGGGGATATGCCATTGCTGGTATGTTTGGACATGGCGATGCATTTATTTTACGCGATCCCAATGGTATACGGCCAGCATATTGGTATAAGGATGATGAAATTGTTGTAGCAGCTTCCGAAAGGCCCGTGATTCAGACCACCTTGAATGTTTCGTATAACGATGTTCATGAAGTAAAACCGGGGCACGCACTCATTGTGAGGCGCGACGGCACGGTTGAAGAGGTACAGATCAAACCTCCGGCTCCCAGGCGTTCATGCTCCTTCGAACGCATTTATTTCAGCCGTGGTACCGATAAGGAGATTTACAATGAGCGCAAACGCCTGGGTAGCGCCCTGGCAAAGAGTATACTTTCGGAAGTCGGTCACGATCTGCAGAATACCGTATTCAGTTATATCCCGAATACCGCAGCTTCCGCCTATTATGGCCTGGTTGAAGAATTGAATAACGTCTGCGACCAGATAAAAGCCGACAGAATACTGAAAGCGGGCCCAACAATCACCAGGGAAGCTCTCCAGGAGATATTCCTTCTGAAACCCCGGATTGAAAAAGTTGCCGTGAAGGACATTAAACTGCGTACATTTATTACCCAGGATTCCCAACGCAACGACCTTGTCGCACATGTGTATGATGTGACATATGGTACCGTAAGGCGGGGAATTGACAACCTGGTGGTTATCGACGACTCTATTGTACGCGGCACTACCCTTAAGCAAAGCATTATCCGTATGCTCGACAGGTTAGGGCCCAAGAAAATCGTTATAGCCTCATCGGCGCCGCAGATACGCTACCCTGACTGCTATGGAATAGATATGGCCAAGATCACTGACTTTATTGCTTTTACTGCCACTATTGAATTATTGAAAGAGACTAGGCAAAACGATGCTTTGAACGAGGTGTACCGCAAGTGCAAAGCCCAGGAGAAGCTCCCCAAAGAACAGGTGGTGAATCATGTAAAAGAAATTTATGACTTATTCACTCCTCAGCAGATTTCGGCAAAAATCGCTCAGCTGGTAACTCCTCCTGGCTGCAAGGCTGAGGTAGCCATCGTATTTCAATCGATTGAAGACCTGCACCAGGCCATACCCGACCACCTGGGCGACTGGTATTTTACAGGAAAATATCCCACTCCCGGTGGAAATAAGGTGGTAAACAAATCGTTTATCAACTACATTGAAGGCCGTAACGAGAGAGCGTATTAGGATGCAGGAATTCGAAAACAGCCTTGTCTTTATACTTTAGTGACACCCATCCAGTTGCGGATCATCTTTTCGCCCAAGGGTGTCAGGATGGATTCAGGATGGAACTGCAGACCCGTAACATCCAGTTCGACATGGCGTAAAGCCATGATCACACCTTTTTCGTCGTATGCTGTAACCCGAAGTGCTTCAGGTATGCATTTATCATCCACTACCCAGGAATGGTATCTTCCGACCAGGACATCCCCGGGCAGGTCGCTGAAAATGCCATATTTCTCTTTTATGTCCAGTTTCGTGGATGTACCATGACATATTTCATCTGCATGGATAAGCCTGGCGCCAAACACTTCTGCTATCGCCTGGTGGCCCAGGCATATTCCTAATATCTTTTTACTGCCGGCAAAGCTATTGATCAGCTCTTTCATGCGACCGGCTTCATGGGGTAACCCTGGTCCAGGCGAAAATACAAGGGCATCAGCCTTGTGTACCTGTGTGTCATTAACTGCATCATTTTTAACTACTTCCACTCCTTCAGCACCCGCTTCGAGCAGCAACTGCCGAAGGTTCCAGGTAAATGAGTCGTAATTGTCGATGAGCAGGATTTTCATATATTGAGTTAAAACACAAAAATAGCTATTACGTCCGGTTATTTGGTAATTTTATGGCCGCCTACGCTTGAGCCTAAAAGATTTCAGGGTGCGAAGTACCAGGTACAGTATACCTGATAAAGCAGGCACAGTAAACAATCCTGACTCACCTTATTTAATTTATAGCATGTTGATCCCTGCCGAGAAAGTATTTGAGCTGATGAATACCTTAGGGAAGGACAGAAAACCGTTCCTTTTCGGGATTGACTTTGATGTTAAGAAGGGGTTTTTCGTTGAGCCTGCTCACGCAGCCGCAGCCGGCATCCTTTTCAATTTGAATGGGATCGGCAACGATTCACCATTCGTGCCTGGGAATGAACCGGTTGAATTGATAAAACACCCGATCGGATTTCAAACGTATAAACAAGCATTTGGCATCGTTTACGACAACCTTGTCCAGGGTAATTCCTACCTGGTTAACCTCACGTTCCCGACGCCTATTGACCTGGATAAGGATCTCCCCGAACTATTTGCACGCAGCAAAGCCCGTTACCGTTTGCTTTTCAGAGACGAGTTCGTGGTTTTTTCGCCCGAAAAATTTGTTCAGATTGAAAACGGTTGTATCCGTTCTTTTCCCATGAAAGGAACGATAGATGCATCCATCCCGGATGCTGAAAACCTGATAATTAACGATTACAAGGAAACGGCCGAACACAACACCATCGTCGACCTTATCCGTAATGACCTGAGCATGGTAGCTACAAGCGTAAGGGTTGACCGGTTCAGGTATATAGAAAAAATTCCTACTAACGAGAAAACGCTCCTGCAGGTTAGTTCGGAGATTTCGGGCAAACTCACTCTGAATTACTTGTCTGAATTGGGGTCCATTTTTAGGAAGCTGCTTCCTGCCGGGTCTGTATCAGGAGCACCCAAGCAGAAAACACTGAGTATTATCCAGGAAGCCGAATCCTATTCCAGGGGATTTTATACTGGAGTTTTCGGTTATTTTGACGGGTCAAAACTCGATTCCGGTGTTATGATCAGGTTTATTAAGAAAGAAAACGGGAAATTGATATTCTGCAGCGGAGGGGGCATTACCATAAACAGCAAGCCTGAGACTGAATATAACGAACTAACCGATAAGATTTATGTCCCTTTTATTTGAGGCAATCAGGCTGCAGGATGGCGTGTTCCATAACCTGGATTTCCATGCTTCCCGGATGAATCAAAGCCGGAAAACACTTTTCGGATCTGCAGATTTTATTGACCCCACCCAACTCCTGGCTATACCTTCAGGCTGCGAAAAAGGAATTTTTAAATGTAAAATCATTTACGGTGCCCAGGTTACTGAAATCCTGTTTCAACCCTACACACCCCGAACTATCCAAACACTGAAACTTGTAGAGGATACAAGCATTACCTATAATCACAAATTTACTGACAGGGAGCGACTAAATATACTTTTCGAAAAACGGGGTGCTTTCGACGAAATTCTAATTGTGAAAGAGGGGTTGATAACTGACACCAGTTTTTCAAATATATTGTTTTACAATGGCATCCAATGGTTTACGCCCTCTACTCCACTGCTCAGGGGAACCATGCAAAGTGCATTGCTGTCGCGTAAGCTCATTTTTGAGAAACCGATACGTCCTGAGGATCTGAAAAATTTCAGACATGCACGCCTGGTAAATGCCATGCTCCCTTTTGAAACGGCAAAAGATATTCCCATCACGAGTATCTACTTCACCTAAAAGAGAGATCTGTCCAACAGTTGAAACTTCTACTCAAAGAAAAAACCGCCTCAAAGAAAGCGGTTTTCCAATTATCCGAAAATGTTCGGTTACTTTATTCCTGCAGCTATTTCTGATGCAAGTTGTTTCATTTCCTCTGCAGGGAATGTAAGTTTAGGCCTACTGAAATTGATATCATCCATGGTATTGAGGGGTACCAGGTGTATATGGGCATGAGGTACTTCAAGCCCTATCACGGCAATCCCGATTTTCAGGCATGGGACCACCTGTTGTATGCCTTTGGCAACCTTTTGCGCAAAAAGCCAAAGGTGAGTAAAAGTGCCTTCATCCAGATCAAATATGTAATCCGCTTCCTGTTTGGGGATAACCAATACATGGCCTTTAGCCAGCGGATTAATATCCAGGAAGGCAAAAAAACGTTCGTCTTCAGCAACCTTAAACGAGGGAATTTCGCCTGATGCAATTCGTGCAAATATTCCTGCCATAGTTTATTTATTTTACAACAATTTCTACAATTTCCACTGTCATCGACCCTGCCGGTATAGTGATTTCGACCTTGCTGCCCTTGGATTTGCCAAGCAATCCTTTGGCTATCGGTGAAGAAACGGATATCTTCCCAGCCTTCAGGTCAGCTTCATTTTCAGGAACGAGCGTATAGGTCATTTCGATGTTATTCTTAAGGTTCCTGATGATGACCGTGGATAAGATCTGAACCTTCGATGCATCCATCTTCGACTCATCAATAAGCCTGGCACTCCGTATCAGGTCCTGGAGTTTAGATATCCTCATTTCGAGCATACCCTGGGCATTTTTAGCAGCATCGTATTCCGCATTTTCCGAAAGGTCACCCTTATCGCGGGCTTCGGCTATTTGCTGCGAAATTTGAGGACGCTCAATATGAACCAGATGTTCCAGTTCGGTCTTGAGTTTTTCGAATCCTTCTTTAGTGTAATATGTTACCTGGGTCATATCGGTAGCAGTTAGATTTTGTTGAATAAGAAGAAAAGACCCTCAATTATAAGGGTCCTTTCCATAAAATTAACGATTTATGCAGTAAAACTGCTGTATTACTTAGAAACTAAGCCTGATGGCCATAGTGTGACAACCTTTGAAAGGGTTGGATGCGCGATACGAGTAATCCACGGAGAATATCGAATTTTTCTCTTTATTGATCGGAACCTGAATGGAACAACCTGCACTAGGTCCTGTAAGAGCAGTCGTGCGATTTATATTGTTGATGCCGTCTTCATACGTGTAGGCTCCACGAAGCAAAAGGTAGTTTTTCAGATTATACTCGGCACCTACAACATACTGATCCTTATTGAAAGCATTTGATATAAATGCTGCAGCAAGCGATAGCGTATGTGTATCACTGAATATGAACGCATAAGAACCACCAATGTTCAATTGCGAGGGCATTTCGAAATCAGCCGAACGATGTTCCACCGTGAACTGGCTCTCCTGACCTGGCAGGAAACTGCGGATTGACAAACCATCCCCTTTGAATTTCATGGTTGGACCCACATTTTTAAGCGAAATCCCGAAATGGATATTTTCCTTATCCCCGGTAATGTATTGAATACCAGCGTCAATTGCAACACCTTGTGCTCCAACGTCACTTATGGATTCGGAAATAATTTTGAAATTAAAACCGCCGTAAATAGAGTTGGAAAACGCTTTGGCATATGCAATGTTGATATTCATGTAGGATGGCGAAAATGTTCCTATGCCGCCTTCCGGTAATTCGGTGGTAGTGATGGGAATGTCACCAAAACTCATTGTCATAACAGTTACCCCGAGAACACTGGATTCGCCGACTTTTTGTGCAAAACCGAAATTATTGATCCCTATGCTTGAACCTTTCAGCCACTGGGTGTTACTGAAGATCAGTTCCGTTTTCTTGGTAAATGCCAGGCCAGCTACGTTGGTATAAATGCTTTCCAGTCCAAAACTGTTAGCCACATTTACACCTCCCCAACCTGAACTGCGTGCCCAGGGATTAATGAGAAGTTCCGATGCCCCTGCCTGTCCCGACCTGTCCTTGTTCCCGGCAAAAGTTACCATTGGAAGAACCAAGACTGCCGTCAGGAGGACTGCTATGATCGACTTATAGATATTTTTCATGTGTTAAGTCCTTTTAAGATTTTAAATTGCTGTTATCTCCTGATTGATTAGAATGCGTTAAGGTCGACCGGACGAAGTGATCCGAACCATTTAATAGTTTTCTCACCCTGGTCACTCTTCACATGAATGATGTAAACGCCTCCCGCAATAGGAATACCTGCAAAATTCTTGAGATCCCAGTCAATAGAAGTCTTGGATTCATCCTTATTATACTGCCTGATAATATTACCGTTAATGGAATAAATGGTAATAGTGCATTTCTGCGGCAGGTTCACAATCTTAACCCGGTTGTCCAACTGGTTCACTTCGTACCTCGAATAAGCATAGTAAGGATTAGGAACAACATTAATCTTATCCAGGTCGGTTGTTGCTTTTACCTCATCGTTAAAATTGGTAGCTACATTCTTGGTCTCGAAAGTATACATAGGCCAGTAGTTATTCGCATTCTGCGCGTTACCGCCTATAGTTGAAGAAAAATACCTGTTGTATGGCTTGGTGATCCTGAGTTTCACTGTCAGGTCGCTGTTGAGCCAGGCATTCACACTGCTTGCAATAGGAATACTTACCCACATGCAATTGGAGAACTGGAAAGCCCTTACTTGTTTCATTAATGCGGCAAGTCTTGGTGTATTTACCTGTTTCTGGAACGAAGCGCCTCCGTCATATGCCGGGCTGTCGAAAGCGTCAGCCGGAATGGTTGATGCCGGAGCAACGGTCTTTTTCTTCCCTGATACATGTCCCATTACATAAATGAAATGCTTCCCGCCTACTACAGGGCGGCGTGAAGGGGTATACATCCTCGCTGAAGGATTGAATTTCATATCCCGGCCATTATCTTCTATAAGCCTTGAATCTTCTCCAAACATGATGTTGAGACGTTCACCAGTTTCAACATTAATAGCATATCCAGGGAACCATCCCATTCCATAAGGTGCAATAAAATCTGAATTCTTAGCCGGATCGCTGCTCATTACTGCAGTATCGCCATCCTGGTTTACTGAACGACCTTTCCGCATTTCGAATTGTTTTGCTCCGCCTTCTGCCTGCGATGAACTCGGGAAAGGGCATAATTCGATAACAGCGCAACGGCTCCATTTTGTTTTATCAGAAGTGAAAACTACATCCACACCCGAAATATCGGTAAACGAGCAACTTTCGCGTGATTTCGAATCCACCTGGATTTCTCCGTGTGAAGCACCTACTACGGTATCAGTTTTACCGGTTTCTGCAAACATATAGGGAGTCCAGGTACCACCCAGGACCGTTTCGTAGATAGCATCCGGGTCATAGTTCTTATCCTTGGCATTATCCCAGTCGTTTGTTGCATTTCCCGCTTTAATCCAGTCGAAGTTAGCCAAACCGTCAATATCCGGTAAAAAATTCAACCAGGGTTTCAATGAATCCTGGTAGGTAATACTTCCACCCAGGTAACCATTTTTATCAAGGGCAGGACCGTAAACCGGAAGTATCTGGTCAGCTGAACCAACCACCTGCTTAACTTTCATATCCACAACATATGGGCCAGGGTACAAAATTTGTTCAACAATAACCGAAAGTCCCAGGTCGAGGAATAACTGTTCATTCTGCATATTTATCGAAGTATCGGCCTCGTAAACCTTACCAGTAGTGTTGTCAACCAGCGACCAACCCGAAACCAGCATGTTCGTATCTTTTATACCAACCGGTACCCGTACATTATACATGGAATCAAATTTAACTGTATAACTTCCGTCTTTCACATTGAGCGGGTCAATGACCTTTACATTAATAGGTCCCTGGTCTTTCTTATACGTAAGGTTGTATGCGATCGGATAATCAGGGCTACCGGGAACGTTCACCGAATCAGCCATTTTTTTCGACATGATTTCTGCTATAGATTCATCGGATAACTCGAGGAATCTTCCACCGTTACCCTGGCCGGCCAGACGCGTAACAATAACGCCATCTCCATAAGTGCTTTGCGGAGATACGAGCCCAATCGCATCATGAGGAATTCCCGTGTAAGTTTTAATGTTCTTGCGACCAGCCAGGTAAGGGAGTTTTTGCCCGTCGAGGTTGCCATCGCTTTGTTTGTAGGTTTTATAATTGTTGTAAGCATAAGCCACAGCAAGGTAATAGTATTGCTTATGATTAATCAGGTTTTCACCGGTAAAGGCATCCTTGGTCATTTTAACCGAGTGCAGTACGCCCTTATTTGCTCCGATCACTTCTTCTACCGGCGCGCTGCCGTTGAGGTTCAGGTCGAAGTAGTAATTTATAAGCTGCGAAACATTGTTTTTTACGTCGCATTGGTATACCAGGCGAGCCTGGTCAGTCTTTTTCAGGTCAGCCACCGAAACGGTTGCACTGGCAAGCTGATAGATCTGGTATCCTTCGAAACGGTAGATTGAATCCCAGTGGGCGCCGGCCGGTCCCTGTATGCGAGGATCGTATTCATTGTATTTTTCCTGGAAATTGTTCCCTGCGTCATTGGTCTTACGGTTCGATAAATACAGGATCAACCCTTTATCCATTTCGCGTATGGTCAGGTCAGGTGCGTTTGGCCCGGAAATAACCTTGAAACAATTGTCGAAAAGCATCTGGCATTTATCATCCACCTGCTGCAGAAGTTTTACTGATTCGAGTGGTCCTCCGGTTAAGGCCTGGGCCCATGGAATACCTACAGTAATATAGTTAACAGCACCTGGTTCCAGTACAAATGGTCCGGCTGATTCCATAAAACGGCGGTCGTTTGGTGGGTTTCCTGCAGTAACTTCAGTCCAGTTTTTAGGAACTGGAGGTATGACTTTTGTTCCACAATCATACGCATCGGATG
>JBAXXB010000020.1:0-25955 GCA_037128115.1 Bacteroidota bacterium | reverse complement strand
ATTCGTCGAATATATCGTAGGTAGGAAGCAAAGCCTTATGGGTTCTCGCCTGCACTTTACCATCAGCCAGCAGGCAGGCGGAATTAAAAAGACTTTTACCCTTATTGTCCGGGTTCCTCGAAGGAGCCCCGACAACCGCTGCTATTCCAACGCAATGCGATGCGATTGCATCCACCGCATTATAACATTTCAGTATAAAATCATCGAATTCGAGGAAATCGCGGGGCGGGTACCCGCAGACCGACAATTCGGCAAAAACGACAAGATCGGCATGCTGTTGCCTGCATTTTTCGATAGTCTCTATAATTTTGGCGGTGTTCCTTTCGAAGTCACCAATAATATAATTAAGCTGGGCTAGTGCAATGCGCATGGATTGTGTTTCAAAAGGGTTAGTTCCGGGCAAATGAATGAATTGTGCTTAGTGCTTGGTGCTTGGTGCTTGGTGCTTAGTGCTTGGTGCTTAGTGCTTGGTGCTTAGTGCTTGGTGCTTAGTACTTGGTGCTTAGTGCTTGGTGCTTGGTGCTTAGTGCTTGATGCTTGGTGCTTAGTGCTTGGTGCCTGGTGAAACAAGTTCTGTCTTTTGCGCTGGGCTTTGGAAGTCAGGATTATAGGAACATCAAATCCAAAAGACGTTTTGTGTTTCGCAATTACTCACCTTAATCAAGCAATCATTACCGGTTTACAAAAATAAAGCCCGGATGAATACCCGGGCCGAAAAACTTGAAATAAATTATTTAAAAAAGCACCGAGAAAGCCAGTTCAAAGAAATTAGGTACTGCCTTTTCCTGAATTGAGGGATCCAGGGTATTTTTAGTATTCAAAATATTTGTGAATCCATTGTCAAACGTGAGTTCCACACCCAGTTTAGGACCCTGTTTCACTTCGTATTCGGCACCCAGGCCCACAATAAGCGATTCGCGGGCAAAAGCCATATTATCGTATGTTGATTTTTTACTACTGATGGTCAGTCCGTCGGACCCTATAAAATCATCCGTTTTCTTTGAGTCGATCCTGAAAGCAGTGCCAAGCCCTATACGCCCGAAATACCGTATCCCGCCTATAGCATTGGAGCGCATCTTTAATGTGAACGGCACCTCAATATATTTCATGGAGTAGTTCCTGTTCATAGTTCCTGTATCCCCATTAAGGACGGCCGGAAATTTGAGTTTACCCCCGTTGAAAAGCATATTGAAGCCGGTACCTATACTATGGTTTTCGATAAAATTGAACTCTGCAATAAATCCCCAGCCAAAACCTGCTTTTGCCCCACCGTTTTCGTAATTATCAACATTGGGTTTCATCCAGCAGACCTGGGGAGCTGCTTTCAGTCCAAAATAAAAGGGTGGGAACTGCGCATTGGCGGTGTATGTTATGATCGATAATAAGAGTGCAGAAAGGATTTTTGTTTTCATACTAAGTATTTATAAATGGCATTAGAAATATCGTACAAAGATCGTGCAAAAAAGCAAATCATACATAATTAAATAAAACTGACATATCTGCTTAACCGGTTTAATAGATAGCAGTATATACTAAGTACCGACCTCATACGTTACAGTAATAACCTAAAATTCCACCAATGAAAAAACTACTTCTGATATTGTTTGTTCTGGCTTCAGGATTAACGCTCAAGGCCCAGAGTTCATTTAGCCTGGGGCCAAAAATAGGCTTTAACTCCAACACACTTACTGATAATCGCGACTCCATACAATCCAGCATTAAAAACTCTTTCCAGGTAGGCGCATTCGTGCGCATGGGGTCGAAGGTTTACTTCCAGCCCGAACTCAACTACCAGGTAATGAAAGGATCGATGCATAAAGTTTTGGGAATTACGGTCCTGAGCCAGGATTATACCCTGAAAACCATTAAAATTCCTGCCTTAATAGGTGTAAAACTCATCAATAAGAGCGGCCTTAATCTGCGTGTCATGGCCGGGCCAGCCTTTACCTTTATTACCAATAAGAAGCTCAACCCCCCTTCTATAAACACGCTCTGGCCTATACAGTCGGTTGATGATCTGAAAAACAGCAACTGGTCCATACAGGCGGGAGCCGGGCTCGACATACTCTTCCTTACCCTCGATTTACGTTACGAAATCGGTTTGGCAAATATGTACGGAGGTGACAGCGGGTTCAACGTAAAGGATAACACCTTCAATATCAGCCTGGGATTTAAACTACTCTAATCTAGGTTCCTTTAAGACATTCCTTTTATGATTACGCCATTATTGAAGCGCTGTTTTTTTATTTTCCCCATTATATTATTTTTGCTACTACAGGCCTGTAAGAGCAAAAACCCGGAAGTAGCCATGCCTGCGCAACCTGATGTCAAAGTGACAACTAGCCGGATTGTAATTAAACGATATGAAAAAGCGCTATTTGGCCTGGATAAAAACCACCTGCGCCAAGGGATGGCTTCGCTGGTACCCGATTACGCCTTCTTCCTGGGTGGCCAATGGCAGGATACCATGAATATCCTCCGTATCTACAATTTCGTTAGTGACCCAAATATCAGGGAGCTGTACGACCTGAGCCAGAAAAAATACCCTGACTTATCCCTCCTGGAAACAGGTCTTTCAGGTGCTTTTGACCGCTTCAGGCAGGCATATCCCGAAAAAGTGGTTCCAAAGGTGTACACCTACGTTTCGGGGCTTGATGTTGAAAACCCGGTGTATTTTTCCGACACGGCCATGGCCATTGGCTTGGATGTTTTCCTGGGGAGTGAAGTAACCGCATACCCGAAAGCAGGTCTCCCAAAATACAAGACCATGCGTTTTACGCCGGATTATTTATTACCACAATGCATGCTCTCTGTTTCCGACAAGATCATAAGGGTGGACGAGAAACAAAATACGCTTCTCGACCAGATGATACAGGCAGGGAAAGCGCTCTATTTCCTCGACGTGGTTCTTCCCGAAACAAAGGATGAATATAAGATCGGTTATTCCACCGCACAGTTGGAATGGAGCCGCACGCACCAAAGTGACATCTGGGCATTCCTGATTGAGAGGCAGTTGCTGTTTTCATCCAATACACAGGGTATCTCAAAAATGATGACCGATGCTCCTTTTACCTCGGGTTTTGCCGCCGGATCGCCGGGAAGGCTGGGAGCATACATGGGCTGGCAGATCGTGCGTGCCTATATGAAGGAAGCGGATGGCATTACACTTAAACAACTGATGGAAGATACGGATGCCCGGAAAATCCTGAAAGTGTCGGGGTATAAACCCGGAAAGAACTAAAAGGACATTTTCATTCTATAGTAACCGGTATTTCCCTAGTATGGAAGTCCACATAGGGTAACTGGCGTCCCGACGCGCAAATTTACCCTGCACCTGTCAAGAGTCATTCTTTTATAAACTTCCTGGTCACAGTTCCATTGCCGGTTTTAACTGCCAGCAGGTATATCCCTTTCGGAATTATTGAAATATCGATAACATTCGCCTGGTTCAGGTTGACCGATGTTGTGGAAACCACATTTCCCCGCATACCGTAAATAATGGCTTTACAATGTGCATAAGCTGCATTTGGGCTATACTCTGCCGATGGCTTGATAATGATTTTACCGGCAACCAGCGAATTGCACAAAATAATGATCTTTGGTTTTGTATCCGTTACTATTCCTGCATTGCCGGGTGAATTTACAGCCAGCTTAAGTATGACCGGCAGATGTTCGCTCATAAAATACAAGGCAGTGTTCACATTGCCGGGAACGGAAGTATTATCAGGCGGATCAATCAGGGCTTTACCCGTGTGGTTCCCGTCCTGCCCCACTACCTTGTAAGTCCCCAGCACATATTTCATTAAACCCGAACCGTTTTTAATAGCAGCTGTAATTAAAATATGGTCGAAACGGTTACCCAGACCCCCTGTTGCGCTGCAATCGCCGGGGTCGCTGGTGCGGGTACTTTGTGTGAGGTAATGTGCAAAAGCAGCAGGCGAATCCGACCAATAACCCAACTGGCCGGGAGGGTCATGGAACTTTGTATTAGCACTTAGCG
This sequence comes from Bacteroidota bacterium, assembly GCA_037128115.1. Taxonomy (GTDB): domain Bacteria; phylum Bacteroidota; class Bacteroidia; order Bacteroidales; family UBA4417; genus UBA4417. The sequence goes on along the minus strand of JBAXXB010000020.1, from coordinate 21,955 downwards.
AATTTACCAGGTACTGGAAACAGCTTTCGAAGGAAGAAGTGGTATTGAGATCGCCCATAAAAATCACATTCTCAGCACTGGTACCTTGCGTATTAAGCCAGTTCATTGCCCCGGCCACTTCGGCCGCCCTGGCATTGGCCTGGCCAGGACCCGAAAGAAGATGGGCCAGCACAATTCGCAGGAAAACCGTATCATGTGCCGCGGCTAAATCAGGTGTTTTATAAAATAATTTATGAAGGCTGATATCGCTGATATCCGGGTCGGCACTGTAAATTACCGTACTGCCGGCCAATCCGAATTTAGCAGTATTAAAATACAACATATTCTCCTTCTGGTAACCCGACATTTCACTGAAAACTCCGTACCCCCAGCAGCCGTCACAAACCGAATCAAGCACATAGTTTATCAGGGTGGAAGTGCAAAAGTGCTCATCCCCGTCAATTTTTGTCATGCCGATAATGTCGGGCTTTTCGTATGCCAATATGGTACGGAGGCAGGCGCTTTTTAAGTTAAAATCAAATAAAGGGCACTGGCTACTTGGAGTCTTTCCGAAATTGCCCACATTGTAGGTCATCAGTTTGATGGTATCGGCAGGCAAGGTCCTCCCGCTGGCACATATGCAGGCTGCATGCAAAAACAACAAAACAAATGCCAATACTTTCATTTTATGACGGTTAACTTTTCGCTGCCGGTTGCCATACGGGGATATACAGCGAACGACGGCGGACGCGGTACAAAAGTAGTCAAAGTTACCCAACACCACGGGGGCAAACCTTTAATCCGGGAAAGTGGAGATGCAAAAACCTGGCGGAGTAGCATTAAAAGCAATTGCTCCCTTTTTGGGGGAGTATAAAATAAACTGTGCCTGGCATGAATTTATCTGTCTCAACCGATGTTATTGCCAACCCGATTTAGGGGCAATCAGTATTTTATATTTACATAGGCTGTTTCACCAGGCACCAGTTTTAAGGAATTATCATTCATTCCAGTCAGATCCAAAAAAAATCTCTCTTAATAGATTCAGGCAGAGTTGCATTTCCTGTTTGCGCACCTGTTCCATTCCGGCAGAAAAACTGCCGGAACGGAAAGGCCGCACTCTGAATTAGCTTTTCAAGGAAGCCATGTCGATAACGAAACGGTAGCGAACATCGCTTTTCAGCATTCGTTCATAGGCTTCGTTAATGTCCTGCATTTTGATGATTTCAATTTCGGATACTATATTGTGTTCGCCGCAGAAGTCGAGCATTTCCTGTGTTTCGGCAATGCCGCCGATTACGGAACCTGCCACGGATTTCCTTCCCAGGATCATGGGTACGGTATTCAAAATGGGCTCCAGTCCGCCTAAATAACCAACTAAAACTAATGTACCGCTGACAGATAAAGTAGAAACATACGGGTTAACATCGTGAACATAAGGAACGGTATCGATAATCAGGTCAAATTTTCCTTTAGCTGCCTTCATCTGATCTTTGTCAGTCGAAATAACTACAGCGTCGGCTCCAAGTTCCATGGCATCTTTTGTTTTGCCAGGTGTCCTCGAAAAAAGAGTGACTTCAGCGCCTAATCCTTTTGCCAGTTTAATGGCCATATGCCCCAACCCGCCTAAGCCTACAACTGCAACTTTGCTGCCTTTTCCAACGTTCCAGTGACGGAGCGGCGTCCAGGTGGTAATTCCGGCGCAAAGCAAGGGTGCTACGGCTGCCAGGTCGAGGTTTGCAGGTACTTTCAGTACGAAGTGTTCATCAACCACCACCTTTTCGGAATAACCGCCAAAAGTATGACCCCCTAGATGTTTGTCGCGCCCGTTGTATGTTCCGGTTGATCCTGTTAAACAGTATTGTTCAAGATCCTGTTTGCAACTATCGCATTCGCGGCACGAATCCACCAGGCAGCCAACACCGACTAGATCACCTATTTTCAGCCTGGTAACTGCGCTACCAACTTTAGTTACTTTTCCTACTATTTCGTGACCGGGAACTGCAGGGTAAATGGTTCCGCCCCAGTCATTTCGTGCCGTATGCAGGTCGGAATGGCAGACACCGCAGTACAGGATTTCAATTTCAATATCTTTAGCCGTAGCTTCCCTGCGCACTATGTTCATGGGTTTTAAAGGTGCGGTTACACCTTCGGTTCCGTAAGCTTTTATATTCTTTGCATCCATTTTATAAGTATTGATTGTTAATTTATTCCGTTATTACTTCATTTATACACTTTATGGCGTTCAATGCCCGGGGATATCCTACATAAGGCAGTAAGTGTGTAACAACGGCAAGCAGTAGTTGTTTGTCGTTGCCGATATTTAAATTGCCCTGTACATGCCCCTTTAACTGGGGTTCGCAACCACCCAGCGATAAGATCATGGAAAAGGTGAGTAGTTCACGCGTTTTCAGGTCTAAACCGCTGCGGGTGTAATAATCGCCGAAGCAATTGGCTGACAGGTATTTCTGAATATGAAGCTGGTCAGCCGGAGAATCCTGGTACATTTTATCGATCACTTCCCCGAAGATGGCCTTCTGTACTTCCAGTCCTTTTTCGTAGCGCGTTTCGGGGGTGGTGGTCGACTGTCCTTTGAGCGGTAGCGCTATTCCACTTTCGGTTAATATTTCGTTGGTGAGGTAAATAAATTCCACCACTTTGGCAATACCCACATACGGAACCGACTGATACAAAATCTCCTTCACCTCCACCGGTGTAACCCCGACATTCAGCGCTGCATTCACCATCATTTTGTACTCAGCTTGCGCCTGGCAGGCTATGGTGGAACCCAGTATCATAATGACACGGGTTTTTGTATCGAGGTTGCCATAGTTCAGAACCTCGTCGAAAGCAAAATTGTCGAACAACTCTATCAGTTCAGGGTCGGTATGCATCGCCCGTGATTTGTAATCAGGCCAAAGTTCTTCGTGGTTTTTGATGGCTGTTTCGCTTATGCTCATCGTAATCCTTCTTTTGTTTAACTATTTTTACCTGCTTCATATGACAGCTTCATGGCTGGTTTACCCATGATATCTCCCTTTTCCCAGGCGCCGGTTCCATATATAATGCCTTTTTCTTTCGGTTTACTGAGGCAGGATGTAAATCCCCTGAATCCTTCAATAGTTCTTTCCATGGCCGGTTTGCTGTTGACGGCTGCTGTAACAATGAAATAAAACTCTTTATTGGTGATTGCTGTGTAACGTGCACAGGTTCTGTCGATCAGGGTTTTCATCTGTCCGCACATAGAGTAGAAATAAACAGGCGTTGCCATTACGATGGTGTCGGCTTCAATCATTTTATCCAGTATTTCGGCCATATCATCTTTTTGCGGGCAGCTTTTCCCATTAAAACAGGAGCCGCATCCGGTGCAATAGTTGATTTTCCTGTCTTTGATAAAAATCTTTTCAACCTGGCTTCCTGCTTCCTGCGCTCCTATGATAAACTGGTCGCATAGCAGGTCGGAGTTTCCACCTCTTCGGGGGCTGGAAGACAGGACCAATACTTTCTTGTTCATTTTATAAAATTAACGGTTAATCAATTTTGCGCTACCACCTGAATACCGTTCACCTTGTACAGCGATTTTCGATGAAGCGGTGTTAATTTCCTCAAGCTCGCCGGGAGAGAGCACAACTTCAGCTGCTCCCAGATTTTCAAGTAAACGATTCGCCTTTGTAGTACCGGGAATAGGAACAATCCATGGTTTCTGTGCCAGCAACCATGCGAGTGCAATTTGCGCAGGTGTGGCATTTTTGCGTTGTGCAACCGAAGTAATCAAATCAACAAATGCCATATTGGCTTTAAGATTTTCGGGCGATAAACGTGGAACGGTACTGCGGAAGTCTTTGCTATCGAAAGTGGTATTCTGGTCCATTTTCCCTGTCAGGAAACCTTTGCCCAATGGGCTGAAAGGCACGAAACCAATACCTAGTTCTTCGAGCACGGGTAATATTTCCGCTTCCGGTTCCCTCCACCACAGTGAGTATTCGCTCTGTAAAGCAGTGACCGGCTGAACAGCGTGTGCACGACGGATAACCTGCACTCCGGCTTCCGAAAGACCGAAATGCTTCACTTTCCCTTCCTGAATCAGGTCTTTTACTGCTCCTGCAACATCTTCGATAGGTACATTCGGATCAACGCGATGCTGGTAGAATAAATCAATGGCATCTACTCTAAGCCGTTTCAATGAAGCCTCAGCAACCTGCCTGATGTGTTCCGGGCGGCTGTCGAGTGCTGAAGCGCCCGTTGTGTCGAAGCCGAACTTTGTGGCTATCACCACTTTGTCACGGAAAGGAGCCAAGGCTTCTCCCACAAGTTCTTCATTAATAAAAGGGCCATAAACTTCAGCCGTATCAAAAAAAGTCACACCTCTTTCAACAGCTTTATGAATAAGGGTAATCATCTCACTTTTATCCGAAATGGTTCCGTAGCCGAAACTCATTCCCATACAGCCTAGCCCGATTTCAGAGACTTCAAGGTTGCTGTTTCCTAATTTGCGTGTCTTCATACTTTAAGTTTTTATCTGTAACTGTTATTTAAATACTTAGGATACAAAAGTATATAGGAATCTTACCGGCAAATAACTAAATCAAAACAAGAACTTACGAAAATCAAACAATCAAGTCCGCCGAAAGGACAAATATGTGGATATGACCCTGGTTCGAATTGCCGAGAGGTAAATACCTGAATGATCCAACCAATTATTTAGCTTTTATATCATATGCCATCAATGCATTGTTATGCCTGAGGTAAAGAACTCCATTGTGAATTACAGGGTGTGCCCAGAAAGGTCCCGAAACGCCTTGTGTAACCTGGAAACTGCTTATAAGATCAAATTTGGCAGGATTGGCTTTCATCAGTCCAACATTCCCTTTCTTTTCATCGTATATATACAGCATGCCTTCGGCAGCTATGATAGAACCTTTGCAATTCCATTTCTCTTCCCACATCTTTTTCCCGGTTTTCCAGTCGATACAGCACCAGTTGCCTGTGCTGTTGTTCAACCAATTGGAACCATAAATATACCCATCAACCAACACCACTCCTCCATGGTGATTATCCAGTACACTATCTGTCAGGCTACATCAGCACTTTTCCCATCCTCAGCGATTTTGACCATCATACTGCCACAATCGTAGCCCCCGGTTACATATACCATTCCTTCATGATACAAGGGAGTTGTGCATTTGATAAGTTCCCACTTTAAAGATGCGGGCTTCAGGTGAGCAACTTTCCAGAGAATTTCACCATTTGAAGCATCAACTCCGAAAACATGTCCCAGCGAAACATTTACAATCACTTTTCGGCCTGCATTTTCGACAAGAATGGGCGAAACATAGCCCGGCTTATCATTAAGGCTTGCAGATTTCCAGACAAGATTACCATTTGATTTATCTAAAGCAATGGTCATGGTTTCGGGCCCGCCCGGTGAAAAATATAGTTTATCTCCGTCAATCAAAAGCGATTCGGCAATACCCCATTTCCCGTAGGTTCCGTTATTCATCTCGCTGGCTTTATACGTCCAGATCATTTTCCCGCTTGTACCATCAATACATGCAATATCGCCAAATCCACTGCATGTGTAAACCTTATTCCCTTCCACGGTAGGTGTAGCCCTGCTTTCGGGGAACGACTCATTCCAGGCCCTCCCCATAACGGTTTGCCAAAGCATTTTGCCGTTCATACCCAAAGCATATAAGACGTCAGAAGAATCTTTGATACCTGTTATATAAATAGAATTAGCACCAAACGAAACCGAGGAGTTTCCTTTGGTGAGTTCCGAATTAGTCCAGAGCAAGGCTGGCCCTTCAGCAGGCCATGATTTTAAGAGACCGGTTTCTGCCGATACCCCGGTTCGGTTTTCAGGCCTCCATTCACTGATTTGCTGCGCGTTACAAAAGCTGAAACCCAGTAAAACTGAGAGTAAAATTAAAATCATTGATTTCATGTGCATCTTATTTTATGTTAACTAAGTTGATAATCATATAATTACATTTCAATTCAGGCTTTCCTGAATTTTAGCGGGCTTAACTGTACATGTTTTTTAAAGAAGTTATTGAAATGGGTGACCTCGGTAAATCCCAAAGCGAAGGCAATTTCCGAAACAGTCCATTCACTTTGCCGCAGCAGAATTTTAGCTTCCTGCAGAATGCGCCCTGCAATGAGCTGGGAAGTGGTTTTCTCAGTTGTTTCCTTTACGGACCTGTTCAGGTGGTTAATATGAACATTTAACTGGCTTGCGTACTCAGAGGCAGCACGCAGGCCGACTGCCTGGTGGTTATCATCAATGGGAAACTGGCGTTCCAGTAATTCCAGGAATAAGGTAGTTATACGCCGGGAAGCGTTTACAGGCTGTATTTCAATTTTTGAAGAGGGTTGCATTTTCATGGCAAAATGAAGCAATTCAAACACGAGTGTCCGTAATACATCGTACTTATGAATGTATTCCGAATTAATTTCTTCGAACATGCGTTTAAAAATGCTTCGCACCATAATCACCTGGTCATCCGTAAGTTCAAACAGGTGAGTCCCATTTGGCTGGAACACCGCGTATTGATTCAGGTTACCAAACTGGTTGAAAAAATGCTGATTAAACACGCAAAAAAAACCATCACGGATAGTATCCAGGTGTTCCCATTTATAGGGTATCAGCGGGTTGGAAAACGATAATCCCTGTTTCTGTACTTCAACTACTTTGTCGGCGAAATGCACTTGACTATTGCCAACCACCAGCATGATCTTATAAAAGTCCCTCCTCTTATACGGCACGGGCTGAGCCTTGCCGCCCACAAAAGGCATAAGCTCAAATACATTGAAATGCCCTATTTCATTACGGAGAGCATAAGGCATCCAATCGAATTTCCTCTCATAAAATTCTTCGAGGGTTTCCAGCTTTTCCATGCCGCGAAATTACGATTTTCAAACCAAAGTAATTTGGCTATAATTGGAATAAATTAAGTACAATGGGAAACTATGTATTATTCCAGGTGGTTTAGGTATCCGAAAAAAGATAATTTTTTTACATAAAGCGCCGAGAGGTTTTCTCAGAGTCCTGCAAAGGGAAGCAATCGATCAGGCATATTAGCAACAAAATCCATCTTTTATTGGCCAATATTGAATAATAACATCCCATTATTGCACATGTCAATATGTATCATAACAAGCTCTCCTTAGTCAAACGTATAATGGATTTATGGGCAAGATTAACTCTATACATCAAAGTCACCTTATTAGCATTGACCCCAGGATTAAACCAATAAAAAACTTGTAGGGCTGATGGGAAGTGTTCCTCTAACCGGATCAGAAGTTAATTTATTTCTGGCAAGAGTTGCCAAAGGTCATCCTCCTCTAAATGGCCAGAGGTTTCTAGTGCATTTACAAAAACTGTTCAATCTGCCTGAAACTATGTATTACATTTTCATTAGCCAGGTTCTTGTATTGGTCCAGGTAATCATATAAAACAGTTTTGATACCCAGTTCTTTTCCTGCCTTTATTTCCGAGTTCAGGTCGTCTCCTACAACCAGTAGTTCATCGGAAGCAAAGCCGTACCTGGTCATAATTTCCCCGAAAACATCCCGCTTGGTCCGGCCCGAAACCGAAGGGTCCACGATAAAAATATTTTCAAAATCAGCCTTAATATCAAGGCTATTGATTTTACTCCATTGCAGCTCAGCAAACCCCATGGTTACCAGGAACTTCACACATCCGATTTCCCTGGTCAGCGGGTAATCCTCAAAATAGTGCATTGGATCATTGTAGGTTGATTTGGATAACAAATGCAAGCAGGTAGAGGTAAGGACATCGCTGAATCCAAATTCTTTCGCTACAGCCTGGAACGGCCGCCGCATAATTTCCGTTTCAATTTCTCTTTTTTCCCTGTTATGCCTCCCTTCATTTTCGATGGCCCGGAACACAGAGTAAAACAATTTCTGCGCGATGGAGGAAACCGGGTAAATAGTATTATCCAGATCGAAAATGATTGCCTTTATTTTCACGCTTTACCAGTTATCTGTTTCTCCCGTTCGTTAGTTCCATTATTTCCCATGGTATGTTCTTCTGAAGTTGCGTGTTCCTGAGCCAGAGCGCTTATATGACAAATTTATCTTTTTCTGTTCAGGCATAAAAGGCCCGAAGGCATGTGCAACCTACCCAGGTCATCCTGTACAGAAACCTTTCCGGAATTTTGTCCAGTAAACGTAAATCCAATTGAACTGTCACTCTTCTTACTTAATTAACCGGGCACTGATGGCACTTCAATTTTCAGGTTTCCGGTCGCAGTTGTAAATGTAATATTCAAAAAAATCGTACGTTCCTTATTTGATTGTGAATCAAAATTTTCGAAATCATTAAGGGTGATACAAGCCCTTAAATCAGCGTACAAGTCCTTGATTTTCTGCTCCTCGACCTCAATCCTAAGGCATATTTCCATATCCGAAAACATATGGAAATCGGTAATAAAGCCATGATGATTTACAACCTTTTCAACCTCACTGATTGATTCATGACGATCCTTTTGACTGATCCCTTTCCATAATAGGTTTTCGTTCTTATTCAGGAATGCCCAACGAAAATCATTCATACTCACTCTTTTATTGATGCCAGGAAAGATATTGCCACACAAAGTTCAGAAACTTCCAGTTGAGAACAACAAATCAGGCCCCAACATGTCACAAGTATTATGCCTTTGAGCAATTAATATACTCTAAGTACTCCAGGCACTTTAAGTACTTTAGCGCACTTTAGTCACTCCAGGTACTTAAAACCCTACTTCCCCTTCACCCGGTTAAGCCCGGCTTGTGCCTTGTTACTGATACTGAACTGGTATTCTTCGAAATCCATATCCTGCACCTTTGAAAAATATGTTCGGGCCTGGGAGTAGTTCTTCTGGGACTCGTAGATCAAACCCAACTGAAGGGCTGCGTTGGCCGCATAAAAATAGGGTAATTTGTCGCCCTTCAGGATCGTTTCTTTGTAGTACGATATCGCCTGGTCTGTCTTCCCCCAGTTATGGTAAATACGCCCGAGCCTGTACGAGTATTCGAGTTCACTTTTCGGATTCACAGCCTTAAAGCCTTCGAGCTCCTTTAAGGCGCGGGCATAATATCCGCCGTCGAAAAGCAGGCGGGCCTTTAAAAGCCGTATATCGGGCCTGGTATTTTTGCCTGCCATGATGAGGGCTTCCCGGTCGTTATCCACCTGGTTATTGCCCCTGATCCGGATCCGGCCAAGGTAGGTAGAGTATTGTTGGCTGTCGTTCTGCAACAGGTAATACCAGGCCAGGTGCATATAAGCAGAGCGTATATAGTTTTTCCCTTTGAAATTTCCCAGGAAATTCAAAAAAGGGTAGTTAGCGTCGGTGTCGAGCCGGTTGAGTTTTGCCACTCCCAGCATATAACTGAGGTAATAAAAGGGATACCTGTCTACGCTGGTGGGGTATCCGGACAGCAAGCTGAGAACTTTGTCATTTTCGCCGGCCCTGGCGTAAATATTGGCACATGCATATACCATAAGCGGGCTTTCACTGAGCACCGCAGAGAGTGGTGGCGCCTGGATTTTTTCGGCCAGCTGGATGGCTGCCGGCATATCGGCCGACAGGTTCATGGTTACGAAAGCCAGCAGGAAAGCCGTTTCAGGTAACATAAAGCTGAGTTGAGGATCGGCTGCGATCTGCATGTAGGCATCTTTCAGTTCAGCATTTCCTTCCAAAACCGTTCCTTCAAAACTTAATGAACGGGTAGCCCAACGGTATTTATCGGGCACAGTTCCAATTAAGGCATGTAAAACACCCAACCCGACCTTATTCAGGACAAAGCCGGAGTATTTTCGCTGATTCTCGGTTAGCAGGCGATAAGCCCTGTTGATGTCCAGGCTGGCATTCACATATTCGCCAAACTTTATGCGCGCCATACCGCACTGCAGGTATACCAGCGACTGGCTATACAGGTACCAGGGGGAGTTTTTAGTGTCCCCGGCAAGTTTTTGCAAGCGAGCATCCTTCTGATCCTTTAAATGTATAAAATCCCGCTCTTCCTCTCCTATTATGACTTTCAGGAAATCAACATAATTTTCAATGATAAAGGGTACCTGGTTTTCGGGGTTTATTTTTTTCTCTGTCTGCATCCTGAGTCTGGCCGCTGTAAACCTCAGGCAGATCATATCGGTATAAGCTTCTTTACAATTCTCATTAAACGTAAATGAAGCTTTGACTATGCCTGAGAAAGCTATAAAAACAAACAAAAATACCAGTTGCTTCATTGAACCGGGTTTGGAAGGTGTGAAACAGACAAGTATCTATAATCCATTTGATAAATTATTCAGGAGTTTGGAAGGAGGAAATGAGTGTGAATAGGTGGAAGGTCAACCACTCTCACATCGCCTTTCGCATTTACAGTATACAAGGAACCTTGTTTTGAGTATAAAAGTATGAATTTACCAGGCCAACAACAAATACAAAAATCCGAAATAATCGCTTAACAAATGCTATAAGCCGTAATTAAAAAGAGCCGGTCATATTATAACCAGCTCATTTTTTAACTTTTAAATTTTTTCTAGCTTAATGAATCGGCTAATTCCTTGTCGACCAGGATACGACCACAGAATTCGCAAACGATGATTTTTTTGTGAAGCTTGATATCGAGCTGGCGCTGTGGTGGGATATAACTGAAACAGCCCCCGCAAGCATCGCGCTCAACAGGCACTACTGCCAGTCCGTTCCTTGCATTTTTACGTATACGTTTGTACGCGACCAGCAGGCGATCTTCGATCATTCTCTGTTGCTGTTCCGAACGGTGATTCAGTTCTTTTTCTTCAAGTTCTGTCTCGGCAACTATGTCAGTAAGCTCACTACGCTTGGCTTCCAGGTCGTTGCGACGGTCACTCAGTTCGTGTTGGGCATTCTCAATTTCCTCCTTGCTCATAGTAAGCTGAGCTGCGAATTCACGTATGCGTTTTTCGGCCAGCTGTATTTCAAGGTTCTGGAACTCAATTTCCTTGGTCAGAGCATCGTATTCACGGTTGTTCCTTACGTTGTTCTGCTGTTCCTCGTAGCGTTTGATAAGCCCCTGGCTTTCCTTGATTGCCAGGTGTTTATCCGAAATCTGCTTTTCGAGCATTTCAATTTCCTGGATGTAGTTGTCGATACGGGTCTCGAGTCCTGCAACATCATCTTCCAGGTCTTCCACTTCGAGTGGCAATTCTCCTCGGACAATTTTTATTCGGTCGATCTTGGAATCGTTTTGCTGAAGAGTATAAAGAGCAATGAGTTTTTTCTCAATCGAAATTTCTGTTTCATCCTTCCCATGTTCAACAGGAGCCTGAATTTGAACAGTTTCGTTTGTTAAGGTAACATTAGCAGCCTTATTGTTCTCTTCACCGATTGTTTCAGCTGGTTTAGCAACACTTTTTGCCATAGCAGATTATGATGTTTTATGTTGATTTACAAATAATTAACCGGATTGGTGTTGGTTCCGGAAATAAAGAGTGCAAAAGTAGTAAATTTTTTCTTTAATAAGGTATATATCAGTTCTTTTGTGAATTGTTCGCTCTCGTAATGCCCTATATCGGCTAAAATCATTTTGTTTTCCGGTATAAAAAAGTCATGATACTTGACATCTCCGGTCATGTATAGCTCAGCACCACAGGACATTGCCTCATTAATAAGGAAGCTACCCGAGCCACCACAAAGGGCAATCCGCTGTATTTTTTTATTTTCAAGTTGGGTATGGCGGATACACCCAAGTCGCAGTATTTCTTTTACCTGATTTAAAAACTCCAGAGCCTCAACTGCCTTCGGAAGGTCCCCGATCATACCTGCACCCAAATGATGATGCACATTGCTGAGCGGGTAAACATCGAAAGCAACTTCTTGGTAAGGATGGGCTTGTTTGAGTGCCGCTACTATATCTTTTTCTAAATATGCGGGGAAAATAGTCTCGATTCGGAGTTCCGTTTCCGTGTGCAGTTTCCCGATTTCGCCAACAAAAGGATCAGCCCCAGCCTGAGCCCTGAAGGTTCCTTCACCCGGTGCATGAAAACTGCAGGAGTCATAGTTTCCAATCTGTCCAGCCCCTGCCCCGAATATGGCTTCCTTCACCCGCCCGGCATGGGAAGGCGGGCAGAAAGTGACAAGTTTTCGTAAAATACCGGGTAAGGGTCTTAAAATTACAGCATTTTCAATTCCAAGTTTCGAGCACAACATGCGGTTTACGCCATCTGAATGGTTATCCAGGTTAGTGTGGATAGCATAAATAGAAATATCCTCCCGTATCGAACGTATCACCAGGCGTTCGGTGTCGGTGCGGCCGGTAAGACTTTTAATTCCCGAGAAAATAAGTGGATGATGCGAGATGACAAGGTTGCATTTTTTTTCAATAGCCTCATCCAGCACCTGCTGGGTAACATCAAGGCAAATCAGGATACCCTTAATCTCAGACCAGGGGTTGCCTATCAGCAGCCCGCAATTGTCGTATGATTCCTGCAGGGCCTGAGGAATTTCGGCATTCAGGTAGTTTGTTATTTCGGATAAAAGCATTTTCCTGGATAGTAAGGGATAAAGTGTAAAATTAGCAAAAAGCTGTTGCCATTTATCTTTCATGGCTTTCCAGGCAGGTAAATTTCTTTATTATTTCTCAGTTTCCGGTTTTATCTTTGATAGAATCAGACAATACAGCAATTCTTTATACGAAATTTATGCAATAGGTTATATTTAATTGTATTTTTATGACGTGAATATATTCAGGCTTTTACTTTTCCCGCTTGCCCTTCTCTACGGACTCATTGTCCGGGGCAGGAACTTTCTTTTTGATCTGAAAATTCTTCCCTCTGAAAAATTCAACACTCCTGTCATTTCTGTTGGAAACCTAATTGCAGGTGGTTCAGGCAAAACGCCGACCGTGGAATATATTGTTCGCCTTTTAAGCGATTCAGCCAACTTAGCCATACTCAGCCGGGGGTATAAACGGAGCACAAAAGGATACCACCTGGCCACAGGTAGCGAAACGGTTGAATCCATCGGGGACGAACCCTTACAGTATCATCAGAAATTCGGGCAGTTGAATGTTGCTGTTTGCGAAAGCCGCAGGGAAGGTATCCGAAGACTGGTTCAGGAAATTCCCAGCCTGGATACGATTATTTTGGATGATGCCTTTCAGCACCGCTACGTTAAACCTGGATTATCCATACTGGTAACGGACTATTTTAAGTTATACACCAGGGATTGGCTGTTGCCCTACGGCAGGTTAAGGGAGCCGGTTTCGGGACGTAAACGTGCTGACATTATCCTGGTCACAAAGGCGCCGCGTATTTTCTCCCCTATTGTCAGGAAACAAATACTGGAAGAAATTGCACCTTACCCGGGACAACTGGTTTGTTTTTCGTTTATCAAATACCTTCCCTTTGAGCCTGTATTTGCCAACAAATGCGCGTCATCAGCTAAACCCGAGAATATGTATTCCATCGTTCTCGTTACAGGGATCGGTAACCCCGGGCCTTTGCAGGAATACCTCCGCCGTCAATGTACTGACCTGGAACTGATGGAATTTGGCGACCATCATATATTTACATTAAAGGATTTATCGTTGATCAAAGACAAATATATAAACCTGCCCACCAAGCGAAAAATCATTGTAACCACCGAGAAGGATGCCAAACGCATGCAGAATCCAGATGCCGAAGCTATACTGGGAGACCTGCCCTTATTTTACACCCCAATATGCTTTGAATTCTTTCCTGCGGATAAGGCACTTTTCGACCAGGCTGTTATTTCAGCAGCAAAAAGAAAAAACATCTAAAAAAATACGCAGGCAGATTAGATTTATAGTCAGGCTCCAATTTGGCCCGGGTTTTGATTTGACAAACCCACTTTTAAAACAATAAATCGGTAATAGCAAAAATCGAAAACACGATGCTGGCTATTCCATTCAGGGTGAAGAAAGCAACATTGACCCTTCTCAGGTCGTTGTATTTTACTATTGTGTGCTGGTAGAACAGCAAAAAAGAGAAAATTACCAGTCCAACCCAGTATATTGTTTTAAAATCCCCCTGCACTCCTGCAGCAACCAGAAGCAGGGCAGTCATGATATGAAGGACAAAGGAAAGCAGCAGTGCATTTTTCCTGCCCAGCCAGACAGGAATTGAACGGAGTTGGTTTTTGCGATCGAACTCATCATCCTGGAGTGCGTAAATGATATCGAATCCCGATACCCAGCAAAGCACTGATAATGATATTATTACCGGAATCAGGCCAAAACTGCCTGTAACTGCCAGGTAGGCTCCGGTAGGAGCAAGTGCAAGACCAAGCCCAAGAACAAAATGGGATAAGGATGTAAACCGTTTGGTAAGGCTGTAACCTAATATAACAATCAACGCGATGGGCGAAAGCTCAAAACATAGGGGATTGATGAACCATGTAGCCAGAACGAACAGCAGCGCATTTGCGATGCAGAATGCCAGCGCCGAATGCGGGCCTATGATATGAGCCGGTATTTCACGCCCGGAAGTACGCGGATTTACTTCGTCAATATGCCGATCGGCCCAGCGGTTAAAACTCATCGCGGCATTTCTTGCGAAAAGCATGCAGAGCAGCACCAGTATCAATAATTTCCAGCTGATTGAATCACTGTGATGAAGAGTGGCAAGAGCGAATCCGAGTAAAGCAAAAGGAAGAGCAAATATTGTGTGGGCAAATTTTACCAGCGACAAATAATTTTCTAATTTTGCATTGAATTTTTGAAATGACATGAAAACATGTATTTGTTTGTCAGGGCACAAAAATACACAAGGTTGGATTCATTTTGAAAATTATTTTGATTGCTATATCTTTAAATTATGATATCAAGAACTTTTGCTGCAATGGCTTACTTCCGATACCTGGCCAAATCAGGTACGCGCCATTCGGTGCATCCGCCTTTCGCTTACAAACTGGTGGATGAAGTGTTAACGAACAGGAAGGACCATCAGGCTTTCCATCAGATAAGCGAGCTCAGGAGGAATTTGTCTCACAACACACAGATGATCGAAATCACGGATTTCGGAACAGGGAAAAACCATAAAGGTTTCTCTTTCAGGTTCGAAAGCGTATCGGCCATTGCGCGTCAAACATCCATAAACGAAAAATACGGTCGAACCTTGTTCAGACTCGTGGAGCATTTCAAGCCACAGACCATAATTGAGTTCGGCACTTCGCTGGGCATCAGCTCCTTATACCTGGCGATGGCCCAACCTGATGCACAGGTATTCACTATCGAAGGTTGTACAACAAAATCCGAGCAGGCCGCGACAAACTTTAACAGCATGCAGGTATCAAATATTGAGCAGTTTATTGGCCGCTTCGATATTGTACTGCCGGATGTAATCAAACGGGCCGGAAGAGTTGATTTTGCCTTTATCGATGGCAATCATACCTACGAGGCGACACTTTCTTATTTCGAAGCCCTGCTTCAAATATCAAATAACGATACCGTGTTTGTTTTCGATGATATACACTGGTCGGCAGGCATGCAGAAAGCCTGGAATGAAATAACTGAACATGAGAAAGTTACGACCAGCATAGACCTGTTCCGGATGGGAGTGGTGTTCCTGAAGAAAGAACTGAGTAAGCAGAAATTTGTGATCCGGTATTGAGGGGAGGAAAGTGTTGAGTGCCTGGAGTGCCTGGAGTGCCTGGAGTGCGCTAGAGTGCGCTAGAGTGCCTAGAGTACTTGGAGTACTTGGAGTACTTGGAGTTAACATTCTAACTACCAGAAATTGCGCTTATCGGGAATTCATCTAATCACCTGAACTTTAGGCAATCCAAACTTTAGTGCACTTTAGGCACTTCTTTTATCCAATCATGAAATCCACCCCTACTTATTGTTATAATCCGACATCGTTTGTGCCGCCCCGGCAAGCACAAAACTCTTGATGATGGAAACGGCGGATTCAATGCGGGGAAGAAGGATTTTTTCTTCCTTTTTCGACCATTGCCCCAATACATAATCAACCTGGAAACCGCGTGCGTAGTCCTTGCCTATACCGAAACGCAGTCTAGGCCAGTCCGAGATCATCAAGGTCTCAATAATATGGTTCAACCCGTTATGGCTTCCCCCGCTTCCCTTGGTGCGCATACGCAGGACGCCCAGGTCGAGGTCAACATCATCGGTCACGACCAGGATATTTTCGAGAGGGATCTTCTCCTTGTCCATCCAGTATTTTACTGCTTTCCCGCTTAGGTTCATATAGGTAGTGGGTTTCAGCATGATAAGCAGTTTGTTCTTCAGCCTGGCTTCAGCCATATAGGCATGCCTCTCAATGGCAAACCTTATACCCAGCTCACTTGCCAAAGCATCCAACACTATAAAGCCTATATTATGACGGGTATTTGCATACTCCTCTCCTACGTTTCCTAAACCAACTATCAGGTATTTGTCCATGCCCATTTTTTACGACTGCAAAGGTATTGATAATGTGGTAATGTGATAATGTGCTAATACGATAATGTGATAATGTGCTAATACGATAATGTGATAATGAAACAAGCGACCATGGCTGATATCTGAATTCCCATTCCCTAAACCCTAAACCCTACTTTTCTATTTCGAACCTATCCCAGTCCATTCCAACCGTGAAGCCTTTACGAAAATCGGACAGCCGGTCGTAACTTAAGTCTAACGTTTCCATGCCCTCTTCATCCGGTGCAATTTCGACCAGGTGCTTTCCTTTAAAATCAATAACGGTAGAGTCTCCCCGGTGGTTTGTTCCTTTGCCGTCAACCCCTACCCTGTTTACCCCTATTACATAGCACTGGTTTTCGATGGCACGGGCAATGTGCAACTGCCGGTAAGCAAAGCTGCGGGCAGCAGGCCAGTTAGCCATGTATAGCAATACATCATATTCATACGTTCCGTTTGCCCAGGTGTTTTTACTCCAGACCGGGAAACGAAGGTCATAACATACCAGGGGGCAGATTTTCCAGCCCATCAGGTCTACGATCAGCTTCTTGCTACCCTGCGAAAACTGCTCGTGCTCATTACCCGGATGGAACAAATGGCGCTTGTCGTAGGTTAAGAACTTGCCGTTAGCTTGCATCCAGACCAGGCGGTTGTAATAATTCCCTTCTTCGAGTATAATCAGGCTGCCTGTGATCACACATTTCAGGACGGCCGCCTGCTGCGCCATCCAAGCTAGTGTCGGCCCGTTCATATCTTCGGCCAGGGTGCGGGGCTCCACCACGAAACCGGTATTAAACATTTCGGGCAGTACGATAAGATCTGTCTTCCTACTGAGATTTTGGAAATAATCCTCAAACTTTAACAGGTTATTTTTTTTGTCCTGCCAGGCTAGATCAGGCTGTATCAGTGTGATGGTCAGATCAATCATATTTATTATTTTTAGAAAATCGCTCTACTATAAAACCAGATAATACCAGGTAAAAAGGCTTACGGAACTACCCTAAATCCTAATTTGAATTTGCTATTCGACTTAATTGCCTCGTAAATGCTAACCACATCAGCAATATCAACAGCCCGTATCACTTTTCCTTTCGTGATATAAAAACTGGTTATCAGCACTTTATCCTTAGCGGTTTGCTGAATATTGAAAACATACGATCCCAGTTTATTCTCAATATTGATTTTGGCAGGAATATCAAGCAGTTCAATGTTTTTATCGAAGCTTAACATGTAGAAGTATTTATCCGATCCCTGGAAATCAGGGTAGAAGTCCGTCACCCGGTTGCCGGATGACAATCCCGGATACGTTACATGCCTGAACCAATCGGATATATCAATTTCAAAGGTACTGTCCCCGGTTTTGCGGAGTGCAGAACTTTGGTAAACCCCGGATATAGTTGTTTTATACGGAAATACGTAATCGTTATTTACGATTGAAAAAACAGCAGGTTTAACCAGGCCACCAATTTCCCAGAATTTATGGGAGTAACACGGATTTATCTTATTATCAGGCAGCTTACCCAGGTAAATGCTTCGGGTTAAAGTGGAATATTGCCCCGAAATATTAGTTTTACCCGAAAAGGTAATATCCAATTTATCGGTATTCACCGCAGCCGCACAACTCGTATTCCTGACATTTTCCGAATAAGCACTTCCGGGAGTATTTACCACCCTTAGCGAATCATAGTAATTTCGTTTGTATCCTTTGAAATCAGAGTAGTGAATAATAATAGCCGGCGTATCTTCATAGTAAAAAGGCAGCTCTTCAAAATAGTAGTGGTTCCTGTCGGAAGGTGGAATCACATACGAAATAATGTTTTCGGCCAGTGGAATCGCAAACAGCACATCGTTATCGTGCATGGAAGCAAAATACCTGGAAGATACCGCCCCGATTCGCTTATCCATAAGGTATGCATTTACATACCCGTACCCGAGCCGGTGAATCATGGCGGCATAAATTTCATCCTTGGTATGGTCGCGGATAATTCCGCCAGCCAGGTCCACTCCGGGTTTTGAAATGAGTTGCATTTCATTCATCAGGTAATAGGATGTATCGGGATGATACAGGGTGCTATCGGCCATCCATTTCTGGAAACGCCAAAGATTCAGACGGTTGACCGAATCATTTTTAGCATTATTGAACCTGAGAGCAATTTTATCGAAACCTGAATTATCCTGGTTGCGGATGCCCTGTTCAGCTTCTTTCGTATAGTATTCAAACTTCCCTTCTCTGTGCCCGGTCATCAGGTACCAGGGCGCAACGAATTCCGCGTTATAAGAGTCGTAATCATATTCAAGCGTCTCATTCATCTTGGGATGGAACGAAAACCACGGCAAATCCAGGTAAGGACGTGATCCGGCCTCATCCAGGCATCCGGGCAGGTTGTCGAAATGCCATTGGAAACAAAGATTCTCTCCACAGAAAGTCGGATCAACCCTGCAGCCATTGTAAAAAGCAGTATCCGCCAGCAAAGCCTGGTTGTACGAAAACGAAAAATCCAGTGATTTGACCGGGTACGAATGGTGAAAAAAGAACCTGCTGACCATCAGCGAGTAGATATTGTCTCTGAAGGGAATGCTGATTTTATACCGGATTCTTACAATGTCACCGGTATTAAGGCCGGGAATATCAAATTTAAAGGTGTTTAATGTTCCGAAAAAGCCTTTGTCGTTCAGTGTTTTAATTCCAGCCAGCCTAGGGTCTGGATTGATTTTAACCTGAGTTCCATTGGGCTTTACAACTTCACCCGAAAAGGATAACAACAGGCTGTTTTCAGGCAAATAACTGATGTTTCGGATATCCGGTGCATGCACAAAGTAGGTTTCATCAATGAGTTCGGGCAAGACAAACACTTTAAGCTTTTCGACGCCCTGGTTGTTGAGAATCTTATATTCGACTTCCTTATCAACTATCAGGTTCAGGAAATAGGCTTTTACTCCCGTAAACGTATAACTGTCCTTTTCTTTCAGGATCAGTATATCCTCATTTTTACAAAGAGGATCTGCTTTGGTTTCCCCTTGGGCGAATGAGGTATTAGAGTATAAAAGCAGGACACAGAAACAGGATAAAAGCTTAACAATCTGCATTCCGGAATTAACCGATAGTGATATAAACGGAAACATCTTTTCAAAGATTTAAAATTACATATTCTCAAATTTCGGTTTTTCTAAATTTTACACAGTATTTCGGCTGCCTTAATTAAAGTTTCTTCGGTTTTGGCAAAACAAAATCTCAGCACGTGGTTATCCTGCTTATCATGATAAAATGGGGAAACCGGCACAGATGCAACGCCAAATTCTTTTGTGACCCTCACGGCAAAGTCCATTTCTTTTTCACCGGATATCGCGCTGTAGTCGAGTAACTGGAAATACGTTCCGTACGAAGGAATGACCTTGAAACGGGACCCACTTACCAAACCGGCAAATAAATCGCGTTTCTGCTGGTAAAACGCAGGCAACTGCAGGTAATTCTCCTTGTTTCCAAGGTAGTCAGCCACAGCATATTGAATTGGAGTATTGGATGCAAACACCACGAACTGGTGAACCTTGCGTACCTCGGCCATCAAAACGGCCGGGGCCATTATAAAGCCAGTCTTCCAGCCTGTTGTATGAAAGGTTTTCCCGAAGGAACCGATCACAAAACTGCGGGATGCAAGTTCGGGATAGTAACACACGCTTTCGTGCCTGATGCCATCAAAAATCAGGTGTTCATATACCTCGTCACTCATCACCACTATATCGCTGTTGCGCGTTATGCGATCAAGCTCAGCCAGGTCAGCCGCCGAAAGCACACTCCCGGTAGGGTTATGCGGTGTATTGATCATGATCATTTTAGTACGATTATTCATCAGGCTTCTTACCTCAGGCCAGTTTACAGTGTAGCCTGGCACCTGGAGTGACGAATACCGCACCACACCTCCGCAAAGTTCCACGGCAGGAGCATAACTGTCGTAAGCAGGCTCTATAATGATCGCTTCATCACCGGGATGTATCATGGCCGTGATCACGCAGAAAATAGCTTCGGTAGCACCGGCAGTGATATTTATTTCAGTTGCGGGATCATACTTGATACCGAATGTCTCAAAAGCTTTAACTGCAATGGCTTCCCTCAAAGGAAGCACACCGGGCATAGGAGCGTATTGGTTGAAGCCTTTTTGCATATAATGGTGAACCCGGTCAACCAGTTCCATGGAGATGGGGAAATCAGGAAATCCCTGCGAAAGGTTTATGGCTCCTACTTCATTAGCGAGTCCCGACATTACGGCAAATATGGATGTTCCGGCATGAGGAAGCCTGGATATGACATTACCTTTGTAGTTCATAAAACGATATTTTTAAGAAATCAAAGGTAAAGGTTTTTGCCTTTCTGAGCCGTTTAATCCGGCCGAAAGCATACCCCATTTACAATACCAGAACGATCTTTTCCTGATTTCGCTAATAGGATAGAATTTCATAGACTTTTATATTCCATTCACATCAAAACTACTTGTAATTTTAAGATAAAGCAGATAAAAGGCTTTACTGGTTTAGCAAATGTCTCATTGTCATGAAAACTTCCTAGTTTTGGTGATTATTAGTTTCCAAGGTGGGTACAGGCAGATTTATTGATCGGAAAACATTCCTTCGGCTGGCGACACTGGCTGTGGCATCAGCTTTTGGAGCCCTGTGGTACATGCTGGCAGGCGCTGAAAAACGATTCCTGGAAAAACCAGTTACCTATAGAGTTGATGCCAGCAAACTGGGACCCGGGGTTCATCTGTTCGACCATTTTATTATCATTAAATCCGGCCGGAAACTGAATGTACTTTCAAACCGTTGCACCCATGCAGGCTGCCGCATAAGCCGCGAAACTAACGGAATACTCATATGTCCTTGCCACGGTTCCCGCTATAATGCCACAGACGGAAAGGTCTTGCAGGGCCCTGCCTTACTGCCCTTGCCGTCACTTCCTTATCTGACTGATGTAAAAACCGGTGAACTGGTTATAAAAATCTAAGCTATGAAGATCCCGGCAAACTTACGTAAGATCATAGCTTTCGACACTCTTGGCTGGATTGCGACTGCATCCATACTGCTGTGCACCTTTACCGGAGCCATGTTGGCTGTACCTTATGATGTAGCAGTTCCATACCTTTCGGTAACCCGGCTGGTTATTTCCAATCCTGCAGCTTCCCTGTTCCGGAATATGCATTACTGGAGCGCGCAATTATTCCTGGTACTGACACTTATACATATTTTAGATCACCTTTGGAAAGGCACTGAGAATAATATCAATAAGAAAAGCACCTGGTTCAGACTGATATTGTCGCTCGTTTTTACAATGTATGCCATGCTATCCGGTTTTATACTCCGGGCCGACGGCGACAGCCTCCAGGCACATCGTATCCTGGCATCGCTGGTTAGTAGTATTCCCTGGCTGGGCACCCTGCTTCAGCAAACCTTTATTGGCACCGAAGGCCACTTCCAGGTGATGTACATCCAGCATGCAGCCACGGCTTCAGTCTTTTTGTTCATAATAATCATGGAGCATGCACGCAGCCTGAAAGTCAAATATGGT
>JBAXXB010000019.1:0-26022 GCA_037128115.1 Bacteroidota bacterium | reverse complement strand
CCTAACCCCAACCCCCGCATCCCCAAAATGACCGACAGGTATTCGCAAAGAGGAGTTTCGGCAACCAAAGATGATGTACATAATGCCATTAAGAAACTGGATAAAGGTTTATTCCCGAATGCATTCTGCAAAGTAGTACCCGATCTCCTGGGCAATGATCCCGATTTTTGCAATATAATGCACGCCGACGGAGCTGGGACTAAATCATCGCTGGCCTATATTTATTGGCGCGAAACAGGGGATATCTCCGTTTGGAAGGGTATAGCCCAGGATGCCGTGATCATGAATACCGACGACTTGTTATGTATAGGGATTACGGATGGCATTCTACTTTCATCCACCATTGGAAGAAATAAAAACCTGGTCCCGGGGGAAGTGATCAGCGCCATAATAGAAGGAACCGAAGAATGCCTGGCCATGATGCGTGCCAATGGCATCGGGATACATTCCACAGGGGGTGAAACAGCCGATGTAGGCGACCTGGTACGAACCATTATAGTTGACAGTACGGTGACTGCAAGAGTCCGCAGGAGCGATATTATTGAAAACCACATTCAAGCCGGCGATGTCATTGTGGGACTTTCCTCTTTCGGGCAGTCGACCTATGAAACACAGTACAACGGGGGAATGGGTAGCAACGGCCTGACTTCGGCCAGGCATGATGTTTTCAGCCATGAATATGCTGCCAAATATCCTGAGAGTTACGATAAAGCTATAACCGAAGATCTTGTTTATTCAGGGAAAATCAGTCTGACAGCGGAAACAGAAGTTCCAGGCATGAATGCCGGGAAACTTGTTTTATCTCCGACCCGGACATATGCACCCGTTATCAGGGAAATCCTTGAAAAATACCGCAGCCATATCCATGGGATGATACACTGCAGCGGCGGGGCCCAGACTAAGGTGCTGCATTTTATAAATGACCTTCATATAATTAAAGATAACCTCTTTCCCGTCCCGCCCTTATTCAGAATGATCAGGGAACAATCAGGAACTCCTCTAAAGGAGATGTACCAGGTATTCAATATGGGTCACCGCATGGAACTCTATGTTCCTTTACACATTGCGGCTGAAATCATTGCTATTTCCGAAGGTTTCGGGATTCCGGCACAGGTAGTAGGCAGATGTGAAAAATGGGAGGGGAAAAAGCTAAGCATCATAACAGCCGAAGGTACATTCAGCTATTGACCCTTTGCTCACTCGTACAGGAACAATATTTAAATCCTACTGTCAGTTTTACCCTTCCTCCCGAACACTATACTTTCGATGCCCGAAATGAATTTGAAGGCAATTTGAAAAGGAAATACATCTAAAATATAATCATTTGATTGATACATATATGCATAAATTCTATTAAGGTAAAGCTGTTGAAATTCGGAAATAATCCACTTCATGTTTTGCAGAGATTGCAATTTACGCTATCGCTTTTCCGATTAAAACAGCGTCAAACCTTTTAACCCCAACCCCTGACTCCTAACCCCTTTTTTCATACCTTTGCACCCGCAAAAATCAGATAATTATATGTTAGACAAGCTTGCAGCCATTCACACCCGTTACCTATCCATAGCAGAACAAATCAATGATCCTGACGTAATGCAGGACATGAAGGCATATATAAAACTAAGCAAAGACTATAAAGAACTTCAGCCTATAATCGAAGGGTACAAAAAATTCAAGGTTATAGTCGAAGGTATAGAAGCATGCCGCACTATACTGGATGAAGAAAAAGAAGAGGAAATGCGTGCTTTTGCCAGGGAAGAAATGGAATCCCTCATCGAACAACGCGACAAACTGGAAGAAGAAATTCGTCTCATGCTGATCCCTTCTGATCCCCAGGATGGGAAAAATGCCGTAGTCGAGATCCGGGCAGGCAGTGGCGGTGACGAAGCCAGTATTTTTGCAGGTGACCTTTATCGCATGTATATCCGCTATTGCGAGCGCAAGAACTGGAAAATTGAACCCGTAAGCATGACCGAAGGCACCATGGGTGGATTTAAGGAAGTTATTTTTGAAGTGAAAGGCGACGGAGTTTATGGATTATTGAAATACGAATCAGGCGTTCACCGCGTACAGCGTGTTCCCGATACCGAAACCCAGGGCCGCATTCATACTTCAGCTGCTTCGGTGGCTGTGCTTCCGGAAGCTGACGAATTTGACGTCGATATTAAACCCAGTGATATACGGAAAGATACATATTGTTCATCCGGTCCCGGTGGACAAAGTGTAAATACAACCTACTCAGCCGTTCGCCTGACACATGCCCCCACGGGTATTGTTGTAGCTATTCAGGATGAGAAATCACAGATGAAGAATTTTGAGAAAGCCATGACCGTGCTGCGTACCCGCATTTTCGAAATGGAATACCAGAAATACCTCGACGAGATATCGAAGAAACGCAAAACTATGGTTTCGACCGGTGACCGTTCAGCTAAAATCCGCACCTACAATTACCCCCAAAGCCGCGTTACCGATCACCGTATAAACCTGACTATGTATAACTTGCCCGTATTTATGGATGGTGAAATACAGGATTTTATCGATTCGTTGCAGTTAGCCGAAAATGCAGAACGTCTTAAAGAAGCTACGGAATAATTGTAGATTTTTAATGTTGATTTCCCGATCCTGATTGATGGTAGATTAGGAGTGGGATATAGACCCACAATCACGCATGATTGAATATCTATTCACTCTGCTTCAGAACATGAATTTAATTAAGACACTATAAGTACAATAAATACTCAAAGTACTCTAGGCACTCTAAGTACTCTAGGCACTCAATTTACACACGCCATTTCAAACTCCTGCCATACATGAACCGAACCGATCTCTTCAACCTGATCCGCAGTAAAAAATCATTTCTCTGTGTCGGTCTCGACAGCGACCTGAATAAAATTCCGGAACATCTCATGGATTTGGAAGATCCTGTTTTTGAGTTTAACAGGCAGATTATTGATGCTACCCTTCCTTATACTGTCGCATACAAACCAAACCTGGCTTTTTACGAGAGTCGTGGCATTAAAGGGATGGTTAGCCTGGAGAAGACGATGAATTATCTTGAAAGTTTCAGCAGTGAAGTTTTTACCATTGCCGATGCCAAACGTGGTGATATAGGGAATACATCAACACAATATGCTATTTCCGTTTTTGACAAAGAGGCTTCCGGTTTCAGTTTCGATGCCATTACAGTGGCTCCTTATATGGGTGAAGATTCGGTGAAACCTTTCCTGGCTTTCCCCGGGAAATGGGCCATAGTCCTGGCACTTACCTCCAACAAAGGTTCTGATGATTTTCAGCTGTTCACCGATACATACCAAACCCGCCTATTCGAAAGAGTACTGGAACGCACTTCCAAATGGGGCAGCCCCGATAATATGATGTTTGTAGTCGGCGCAACCAAAGCCGAAATGTTGGAAGGCATCCGACGTATAGTACCCGGACATTTTCTACTGGTTCCCGGAGTCGGAGCCCAGGGCGGTGACCTTAAGGCAGTTGCAAAGTATGGGTTAAATGATCATTGCGGGTTGCTTGTAAATGCCTCACGAAGCATACTTTTTGCATCCAAAGGAACGGATTTCGCCGGGAAGGCTGCAAAGGAAGCACAATCCATGCAGTTGGAAATGGAATCTATACTGATGGAAAACAAGTTAATTTAAGTGGCCATGTCAAAGAAGCTTTTACGGTTGCTCCTGATCGCTCTAACAGTTATTACACTTATTATACTTCTGACTCCTGACTATGTCGGCAGGGCAATCATCCACGGGCATGCCAGTATCAGCAATTACAACATTTTCGAAAACAGGCCAGTGCCAAACGCGAAGCCGGTTCCATGGCAACATGATTCGCTGTACAACCTTCAGAAAATAAACCCGGCTCTGCTTTCCCGGTTTGATTCTTTCGGTACAACCGCTTTCGTATTGATCCATAACCATAAAATACTACACGAGGAATATTGGGATGGCACCTGCGATACTACCCGCAGTAACTCATTTTCGATAGCGAAAAGCATTGTTTCTCTATTGATCGGCTGCCTGCTGGATGAAGGCAGGATTAAAAGCCTTGACCAGCCTATCACTGACTATTTGCCTGATTTTAAAAATACCAACGGGTTCACCTTACGGATTCGGGACCTGCTTACCATGAGTTCAGGGATTGAATGGGAGGAGGGATACTCAAGTCTTTTTTCCACCACCACAAAAGCTTATTATGGCAAACACCTTGCCGATCAGATGCTTGCACTGAGTATAAAAAAAGAACCCGGCAAGGTATTCGATTACCAGAGTTGCAACCCCCAACTCCTGGCAATGATCATCGAAAAAGCAAGCGGGAAAACGCTTTCGGAATACGCTTCCGAGAAACTATGGAAACCTTTGGGTGCTGAACATCCCGCATTCTGGAGCCTCGACAGGGCCGACGGGGTGGAAAAAGCCTATTGCTGCTTCAACAGTACGGCCTGCGATTTTGCCCGTATCGGGCAGATGGTGCTCGACAGCGGCCAATTCCAAAACAGGCAGCTGGTGTCTAAAGCCTACCTTGCACAGGCAACTTCTCCGTCAATCGGGCTGAAAGGTGAAGATGGGGGCTCATGCACATATTATGGATACCAGTTTTGGATGGTAACCTACAAAGGACATAAAGTGGTCTACGCACGGGGGATTTTAGGACAATATATTTTTATTATTCCTTCGTTGAATGCCGTTGCAGTCCGGCTGGGTACCAACCGCAGCAAAGGCTACAAGGATCATGCCCCTAAAGATGTGTTTACCTACCTCGACTCAGCTTTCGATTTGTTGAAAGCAAATTAAAATATTGACGGAATAACTCATTAAATTTTCACGATTTGCTAAGATATAAAAAAAACGCCGGGAGAATTTCCGGCGTTTTTGCTGTATTCTTTAAAAACTAATCAATCACTGATGTCCATCCGAATTTATCTTCGGCATCGCCATATTGAATATCGATCAGGCGTTGATAGAGCATGGTTGATTTTTCGCCGGCTTTTCCATCCAGGCAATAATTCCATTCAGTTCCCATTTCCACATCCACGATCCGGCGTATGGGCGAAATAACTGCCGCTGTTCCGCAAGCACCTACTTCGTCAAATTCCGATAATTCTTCGAGTGCTATTTTTCTTCTTTCAACCTTCATTCCCATGTCCTCGGCAAGTACCATCAGGCTCCTGTTGGTAATGGAAGGAAGTATTGATTCCGATTCGGGTGTAACATAGGTATTACCCTTAATCGCAAAGAAATTGGCGGGTCCGGCTTCGTCGATATATTTTTTCTCACGTGCATCGAGGAACAAGGCTGAAGCGAAACCTTCTTTATGTGCCCTTTCACCAGCGGTCAGGCTGGCTGCATAGTTTCCACCTACCTTATAACGACCTGTGCCCTTAGGCGCTGCACGATCATACTCGCGGGCAACCATTATACTTACCGGGTTGAAACCTCCTTTAAAATAAGGTCCTACCGGGGATACAAAAACCATGAAAAGATATTCATCGGCCGGGCTCACTCCCACCCTTGCTCCCGAACCAAACAATAAAGGCCTTATATACAAAGATGCCCCTGTTCCATAAGGTGGAACAAATTCTTTATTCAGCCTTACTACATTAAAGATTGCTTCCTTGAAAAGTTCAGTTGGCGGAACTGCCATCATGATTCCATTGGCGGAATCCTGCATCCGTTTTGCATTTTCCTCCCAACGGAACAAGCGTATCTTACCATCTTTACCCATATAAGCCTTCAAACCTTCGAATGCCTCCTGCCCGTAATGAAGGCCCGTAGCAGCCATATGGACTGAAATGAACTCCGAATCAGTTGTCTCCAGTTTGCCCCATTCTCCCTCACGGAAGTAGGAACGAACATTGTAATTTGTTTTCAGGTAACCGAAAGGCAGGCTACTCCATTCAATGTTAGTCATATATTCTGATTTATATGTTAATGTATTGTTTATCAGTGCTATAAAAAGAACTTCTATTTAACTTCAGTATTTTACTTAATGGGGCGAAGTTAGAAAATAATCATGCTGTGCAATAAAAGATTAAAAAATATTATTTGACTAAATTTTTAAATATCAGAACCCTTTTTATGTTTCCCGGTACTCATTTTCAGGCAGGGTTAGCAGCATTTTGAAAATCTCAAGGGGGTATAATTAGAAGCACCCGGTTCAGTTTGTCCGGCAGAAATTATAACTCAAAAATCATCTTTCTAAACTCATAAGTGCCAAATTGACAGTCGCGGCTGCATGGCACATGCTTTGATGCCCTGTTCAAAGAAAATATAAAACCATAAACTATGCAAACCGGAAAAATCAACGTACAGACTGAGAACATTTTCCCCATCATTAAGAAATTCCTTTATTCGGACCATGAAATATTCCTGCGCGAACTCATTGCCAATGCAGTTGATGCTACAACCAAGCTAAAAACGCTTTCTTCGCTCGATAAGGTCAAGGATGAATTAGGTGACCTCACCATAGAAGTAATCCTCGACAAAGACAAGAAAACCCTCACCGTAAAAGATCGCGGCATAGGGATGACTTCCGAAGAAATCGAAAAGTATATCAACCAGATCGCTTTCTCGGGGGCCGAAGAATTTGTGAAGAAATTCAAAAACAAGACCGAAGCCGAACAAGGTGGTTTGATCGGTCATTTCGGACTGGGATTCTACTCCTCTTTCATGGTTTCCGATAAGGTGGAAATCAGGACCAAGACTTTTAAAAAAGGGGCTGGAACAAAGGCCGTACGCTGGGAATGCGACGGTTCGCCCGAATATACTATTGACGAAATAGAAAAAACAGAGCGTGGTACGGAAATCGTACTTTATATCAACGAAGAGTCAAATGAATTCCTCGAAGAACATCGCATCCTGGAATTGCTGAATAAATATTGCAAATTCCTGCCGGTTGCTATACGTTTCGGAAACGAAAAATCATGGGTAAAATCGGAGACAGAGAAGGACGAGAAAGGCGAACCCAAGGAGATTGAGGTCGAAAAACCACGTATCATCAACAATACCAATCCTTTGTGGAAACAAAAACCTGCCGATCTGAAAGATGAGGATTACAACAGTTTCTATCGTGAGTTGTACCCTATGACCTTCGAAGATCCCTTGTTCCATATTCATTTGAATGTCGACTACCCTTTTAACCTCACAGGTATACTCTTTTTCCCGAAAGTGAAGAAGAATTTTGAAATGCAGCGTGATAAAATCCAGCTATACTGCAACCAGGTTTTCGTGACCGATTCGGTGGATGGTATAGTACCTGATTTCCTCACCTTGTTGCACGGAGTAATCGATTCGCCCGATATCCCGCTTAATGTTTCGCGGTCATATCTCCAAAGCGATTCGAACGTAAAGAAAATTTCCGGCCACATAATGAAGAAGGTAGCCGATAAACTGGAAGAAATATTTAAAAATAACCGTGAAGAGTTCGAAAAGAAATGGGACGACATTAAGGTGTTTATTGAATATGGTATCATCTCTGAAACCAAGTTTTTCGAACGTGCCGAGAAATTCTGCCTGTTGAAATCCACCGAAGACAAGTATTACACTTTCGAGGAATACAAGGCTAAAATCAAGGACAACCAGACAGACAAGGATGGCAACCTGGTTTTCCTCTACACCTCGCACCTTCAGGATCAACACAGCTATGTGCAGAATGCACGCGAACGTGGCTACGATGTCCTGGTTCTGGACGGACCTGTCGACAATCATTTTGTAAACACGCTGGAGCAGAAATTCGAGAAAAGCCATTTTGTTAGGGTCGATGCCGAAGTAGCCGATAAGCTGATCAATAAATCAGAAACACTTCCTTCGAAGCTCAGCGAGGAGCAGACCAAACAACTGAGCGAAATATTTGAACAACAGGTTAATAAAACTATCTATCACATTTCGGTCGAAAACCTGGGTGAAAATGATTTACCCGTTACTGTAACCCAGCCGGAGTTTATGCGTCGGATGAAGGATATGGCAGCAATGGGTGGCGGGGGATACGCTTTTATGGGAAATATGCCCGACAGCTATAACCTGGTGCTTAACTCAAATCACAAACTGATGGGTCAGCTTCTTTCAACTGAAGACCCGGACAACAAAGTGAATATGATCAAACAATTGATTGATCTTGCATTACTCTCCCAAAACCTGCTCAAAGGCGAAGCCTTGACCGGGTTTATTAAACGGAGTGTGGATATCATTCAATAATTGCCGTACTTTTACTAATAGCTCTAGCAAAATTTCTAACCAATAAAACTGAAATATGAAAAAATCATGGATCATCATAGGCGGCATTATACTGCTTGGCATAATTATGTTTATGTCTGTTTCGGGAACTTACAATAAACTTGTAATTTCAGAGGAAAACGTGAACAAGAAATGGGCCGACGTACAGGGTGCCTATCAGCGCAGGGCCGATCTTATTCCGAACCTCGTCAGCACTGTTAAGGGCTATGCAAAATTTGAGCAGGAAACCCTCATAAAAGTGGTGGAACAACGTGCCAGTGCTACAAAGCCGACCATTAACCTGGATGCAACGAAACTGGATGCCAATACCCTGGCACAATTCCAGAAAACCCAGGATGCCCTGGGCTCAGCGTTAAGCCGGCTTTTGGTTACTGTTGAGAAATATCCCGACTTAAAGGCAAACGAAGATTTCAAGAAGTTAATGGACCAGCTCGAAGGCACCGAAAACCGCATTAATGTGGAGAGACGCAACTTCAATGAAGCCGTACAGCTTTTCAATTCACAGCTGAGAAGTTTCCCGACCAATATTTTTGCAGGAATTTTTGGTTTTTCGAAAAAGCCGTATTTCCAGGCACAGGCAGGTTCGGAAGAAGCACCTAAAGTTCAGTTCTAAATTACCGGTTTCCTAAACGGAACTTGTTAATATAACAAGTGAGTGCAGGCGTCCAATGTATATCTGAGTCTCTGCGAAAGGATGGCGGCACCAAAAGCTGCAGCAAAAATGCTAATCCGGAAAGACTGACCTAAAAAGAAATCAGATGTAAGAAAACAGAGTTAATCCTGGAGGTTAATTTCATCAAATCCTCTGTTTGCTTGCTTCTGGTTTCTTTTTTATTTACAAATACCTGACAACAATACTGTTACGTCACCTAATTGAATACCAAAATGTCCACAGCAAAGAACTTTTTCACGAAAGCACAACAGGAAGAAATAAGGCAGGCCATTATAAATGCTGAGTTGGATACTTCCGGCGAGATACGAGTGCACATAGAAAACACCTGCAAAGGGGATGCCCTCGACAGGGCGCTGGCAGTCTTCCGGAAACTGGGGATGGAAAAAACGGCTGGCCGTAACGGGGTACTGATTTACCTGGCCGTGAAAAACCGTAAATTTGCCATTATTGGTGATTCCGGTATACACAACATTGTAACGGAGAACTACTGGGACAGGATCAAAAACAGGATGCTCGATCATTTCCGGGTAGATCATTTTACGGAAGGCCTGGTCGAAGCCATTACCGAAACCGGTAAACAGCTAAAGACAAATTTCCCTTACCAGTCGAATGACGTAAATGAACTTCCGGATGAAATTTCATTCAATTGATTTTCAAATGCCTGGCACCAACTACCAAATTAAACCTAAACATAGCTTATGAAACCCGGGAATACTATAAAAATTACTTTGCTGTTTTCGCTACTGCTTTTATTTGCAGCAATCAGTTTTGCACAGAACGAAATTCCCGGCAGACCTGATCCTCCGCGCCTGGTTAACGATTTTGCCCATATTCTGAGCGCTGAACAATTGCAAAGCCTCGAATCAAAGCTGGTTGCATTTAATGATTCCACTACCGTGCAGATAGCAGTAGTGATTGTTCCGACTCTTGGTGGATACGAAAAAGCGGATTATGCGCAACAACTCGGGCAGAAGTGGGGCGTTGGCGGCAGTAAATTCGACAATGGATTCGTTGTTCTGGTCAAACCAAAGACCGCATCCGAAGCCGGGCAGGTATTTATTGCAACAGGGTATGGAGTAGAGAAATTTGTTCCCGATGCAACTGCCTCGGATATTTATAATGACATAATGATACCGCATTTCAAGGAGGATGACTATTATGGCGGTATAAATGCAGCTGTGGATGCCCTGATGGGATGCGTGAAAGGCGAGTATAAAGCAGATAAAAAAAGCAAATCCAAGCAAGGATCGCCGGTTGCCTTTATTATCATAATTATCATAATTGTAATTTTCCTTATCTCGCGCAATAACAACGACCATCATACCATTAACCGCACAGGAGCTGGAGGACTATTATTCTTCCCATGGATGATGGGTGGAGGCGGTGGCAGTGGCAGCAGCGGAGGATTCGGGGGAGGTGGAGGCGGTTTTGGCGGTTTCGGTGGTGGAAGTTTTGGTGGCGGGGGTGCCGGCGGAAGCTGGTAAATAGCGAAGTGATTGTTATTGTAATGCTGACCCCAAAGAACTAGATCCGGATAAAACCACACAGTACAGATCTGATCTGAAATACATTTACCAATTGACCTAAAAGGAAGAATTTTATATTCTTCCTTTTTTTATTTCATCTCTGACCCGGTGGAATCCCTCTCAATGGTTAAATTTGAGTCGAAATCTGCACATTATCAGATATTTTAAAACTTGGTTTTTTTGACAAATATCCAATTATTATTATTATATAATTAATTTATTCAAGTATTGTAATACTCATTACCCTAAATATCGATAAGAAAATATGAGCTTTTTCTGACTGTACTTATTTGTTTTTGTGGCTATTGATACACTATATGTATTGAATTCCTTATTTAGATTTAACCTAAACTAGTGAAATGTTAAAAAAACAAAAAAATACTTTTGCCTTAATATAGCTAATTATCTAAATTCGCTGTGCTTTGAAATGAAAAATCCAATACAGCCGATAGGATGATATTTCTGTTCTTACCAGCCATCTTCCCGGACTTATAAATCATAAACGACATGCGGGCGCGCAATTTACGAACGTTCAGCATGTCATTTTATATACTTTACTAATCAGTAATTACGTATGCACCTACAAGCATCCAACAAGCAGAAACTGATAACAATAAAACTGGCAGCGCCAATGATCCTGCTCATGGCCGGAATCTTTTTCAGCTCAGTTTCGCTAGCACAAAACAAAGGCCAGGCCATTTTCGAGAAGAACTGCGCTGTTTGTCACAAACTTACGGAGGAGAAACTGGTAGGACCCGGACTGAAAGGAGTAGGCGACAGGCACGATAAGAAATGGATGAAAAAGTTCATTCCCGGTTCCCAGGATATGATAAAAGCCGGTGATCCTGTTGCTGTTAAGCTTTTTAATGACAACAATAAAATTCCCATGCCGGATCATAAATTCCTGACGGATGATGATCTCGATCAGCTCATTACCTACATAGTTACTTACAAACCGGCTGCAGCCGTAAAAGTAAGTGTGGATATTACCAAGAAAGACGGCTTTTGGCGCGACGAAATACTCCGTGGTGAACGATTATTCTCGGGCGTGATTCCTTTCGAAAAAGGTACTACCTTGAATTGTGTTTCCTGCCACGCCATTATTGCTACCGATTCGCTCAATTTCAACCCCTCAGCCATTGACCTCGCTAAAGCATGGCAGGCTCCGAAAGGCACTAACCTTTACCAGGTGCTCAGGGAGCCAACCTCAACCAAAATGGCCGAGGTACACAAAGGGCTTCAACTTTCAGATAAAGAGATTTATGATATCTCTGCCTTCCTGTCCGACGTTAGCAAAAAAGGAATGACCTGGGAGAAAATATTCCCGGCCCGTTTATTGCTATTCCTGTTATTCGGATTGCTGATGGCACTGGCTTTGGCTGACCTGATCTGGTTTAAAAAAGTAAAATACCGTGTAATTCATGTTCTTGTCATTATAGCCGGCCTGGGAGTTCATGGCACCCTGGTTGTGCAGGAAGGCATTAAGCTGGGCCGTACGAAAGATTATATGCCCGATCAACCTATCAAGTTCTCGCATAAAGTACATGCGGGGCAGAATAAGATTGATTGCAAATATTGCCACTCTATTGCCACCTACAGTAAATCGGCAGGCATTCCTTCGGCTAACCTTTGTATGAACTGCCATAAAGTAGTAAAAGCCGGAACACGCTCAGGGAAATTTGAAATCAATAAAATATACCGGGCTGTTGAATCAGGCAAACCTATTGAATGGATTCGAATCCACAAGCTTCCGGATCATGTATTTTTCAGTCATGCCCAGCATGTGGAAGCAGGAAAAGTCCAATGCCAGACCTGCCACGGACCCGTTGAAACCATGGACCTCGTGAAACAGTTTTCGGACCTGTCGATGGGTTGGTGTGTTAATTGTCACCGCAAAACTGAGGTGCAGTTTAAATCCAACAAATACTATGATTCCTTCAAAGCAATCCACGACGAAGCCAAGGCCGGTAAGAAGATTACTGCTGAACGCATGGGTGGAATTGATTGTGCAAAATGCCATTACTAAATAAGGGTATTCATCATAATCAGCAGTAAAATCATTTAACAAGAACCTTTTATACTACCTATATAAATGGAAAAAAAATATTGGAAAAGCCTTGAAGAGCAGGCAAATTTACCTGTAATCAACCCGGGCCAGAAAGATGAAGATGCATCGCGTTCGTTGCTCAACCTGATAGATGACGAAATTAACACTAAACCATCCTCCAGGCGGAATTTCCTGAAATTCTGCGGGTTCAGTTTTGCTACCGCCGCTATTGCCACCAGTTGCCAGAACCCGATCAATACAGCCATTCCCTACCTCAACAAACCAGAAGAAGTTACTCCCGGCATGGCCAATCATTATGCCTCTACCTATTTCGATGGGCAGGACTATAATGGAATCCTGGTAAAAGTACGCGATGGCCGCCCGATCAAGATTGAAGGAAATGACCTGTCCCCTATCAGCAACGGATCAACATCTGCCCGTGTGCAAGGCTCAGTGCTAAGCCTTTACGATGACGGCGCACGATTTAAGGCACCTAAACTGGCTGGAAAAGAAACTACCTGGGAAGCACTCGATGCAGAAGTTTCGTCAAAACTGGCTGCCGCAGCTGCAGCCGGAAAGTCAATTGCCTTGGTAACCTCCACCATTATAAGCCCTTCTACCCTATCGGTAATCGAAGAGTTTAAGAAGAAACATACCTCCGCCAAACATGTTACCTACGATGCGGTTTCCTCATCAGCCCTGCTGCAGGCTAATAAACTGACTTTCGATTCACAGACCATCCCGGATTATTATTTCGACAAAGCGGATGTGATTGTTAGTTTCGATGCCGATTTCCTGGGCACCTGGCTCATGCCGGTAGAATTTACGCGCCGTTTTGCCGACAGCCGCAGGCTTACGAAAGACAAACGTACCATTTCTCAGCTTACTGTTTTCGAATCAGGCATGTCACTTACCGGTGCCAACGCTGATTACCGTTTCCCTATCAAACCCGGTCAGCAGGCATCTGTTATTTTAAGCCTTTACAACGAGATTGCCAAAGCCACAGGCGGAACCACTTATAGTGCACCTGCCTCAGCAGTTGACGTCAGTAAACTGGCGCAGAAACTAATTGCTGCCAAAGGCAAATCCATAGTTGTTTGCGGAATAAACGACACCTCCTTACAAATTCTCACCAACGCAATCAACCAGATGCTGCAGAACTATGGCAGCACCATCGATTTTACGGCTTCTCTCAATATCCGCAAAGGAATTGATCAGGAAATGTCAGCCCTTCTAACCGAAATGAATGAAGGTAAGACCGGGGTCGTGATCTTTTATAACGTCAACCCGGTTTACAATTACAGTGATCCAAAACTATTGCTTGAAGGCCTGCAGAAAGTCGGGCTTTCAGTCAGCATGGCCACTGCCACCGACGAAACTTCGGCGCAGTGCACAGCAGTTGCTCCCGATCATCATTTCCTGGAATCGTGGAACGATGCCGAACCTAAAAACGGGGTCTTCAGCCTTCAGCAGCCTACCATCCGCAATATTTACTGGACCCGCCAGATGCAGGACAGCCTCCTGAAATGGTCAGGCAGCACTATGCAATTCAATGCTTACCTTAAACAGTACTGGCAGGATAATTTCAAGGGGAAACAATTGGAATACGCTACATCTGCAGATTTCTGGAATCATTCGCTGCAAAAAGGTGTATTCGCAGCAGCCGTCACCGGGGCTAAACCCTCGTTCAGTGCACAAGTTGTTGCTGATGCCGCTGCAAAAGCAGCCGCTGCAAAACCGGCGGATACCGAACTGGCGTTTTATGAGACTATTGCCTTAGGAAACGGTCTTCATACCAACAATCCATGGATGATGGAAATGCCAGATCCTATCTCGAAAGTATGCTGGGATAATTTCGCGGCAATTTCACCTAAGATGGCTCAATCGCTGGGTGTTGTTACTGGCGATATGTTAAAACTTGCCGAAGGACTTGAACTGGTAGCTTTTATTCAACCGGGCCAGGCCGAAGGTACTGTTTCCATAGCTTATGGTTACGGGCGATCCAAATCCGGCAAAGTAGCCGAAGGTGTCGGGGTAAATGTATTCCCGCTCATGAAGATGGAAGGCAACAACCGCAAAGCTTTCATGGCAACTTCGTCGGTGACCAAAACCGGCAAAAAATACGAGCTTGCTTCCACCCAGTCGCATTATTCGATGGAAGGCCGCGACATCGTTCGCGAAACCACCCTTACCGAATGGCAGGAAAAGCCGAATTCAGGCAATGAAATGCACGAAGAGGCCGAAAAACACAACATCTCACTCTACAAGGAAATAAAATACGAAGGCCATCACTGGGGAATGTCCATCGACCTTAATGCCTGTACCGGTTGCAGCGCCTGCGTTATTGGATGCCAGGCCGAAAACAACGTTCCGGTTGTTGGGAAACAACAGGTAGCTTTAACGCGCATCATGCACTGGATCCGCATGGACCGGTATTATTCGGCCGATACGGCAAATCCTTCGGTATATTTCCAGCCGGTAATGTGCCAGCAATGCGATAATGCCCCCTGCGAAAATGTTTGCCCGGTTTCGGCTACCAACCACAGCAACGAAGGCCTGAACCAGATGGCTTACAACCGCTGCATTGGAACTAAATACTGCATCAACAACTGCCCGTATAAAGTCCGTCGCTTCAACTGGTTCCGCTATGCTACCAACGACGCTTTCGATTACAACATGAACAGCGATATGGGCCGCATGGTCCTGAATCCGGATGTAACCGTTCGTGAGCGCGGTGTGGTTGAAAAATGTTCGTTCTGCGTTCAGCGTATACAGGAGAAAAAACTCCAGGCGAAACTTGAAAACCGTGAACTTGCCGACGGTGATATCAAAACTGCCTGTATGCAGGTATGTCCCGCCGGGGCAATCATTTTTGGCGATACCAACAACAAGCAGGGCAAACTCATCGATCTGTTTACCGACCAGCGGAATTACAACCTGATTGAAGAGATTCACACCCTTCCTTCGGTTGGCTACCTCACAAAAGTTCGTAACCGGGAAGAAGAAAACAAAAAGGCATAAGTTGCCTGTTTCTGAGTCTCAAACATAAAAAATGCATAATCTATTAACTCGCAATACCTTATAAAATATGTATAAAGCTGAAGTACGAGGTCCGCTGATTCTGGGGAATAAGGATTACCGCCAGATCACCAGCGACATAATTGCGCCTATTGACAATAAAACTCCGGGCTGGTGGAAAGTAGCCCTGGCAGTCAGCCTGACGATGGCCAGTTTCGGAATTTTTGCACTTTACTATACCGTTCGTTATGGTTTGGGTACATGGGCTGTAAACAATTCAGTGGCCTGGGGCTGGGAAATCATCAACTTCGTTTGGTGGATAGGTATTGGACATGCCGGTACTGCATTCTCCATTTTCCTGCTGATACTGCGGCAGAAATGGCGTACTTCCATTAACCGTGCTGCTGAAGCAATGACCGTATTTGCCGTGGGTTGTGCCGCTATTTTCCCGGCTATCCACATGGGGCGCGTTTGGCTTGCATTCTACATTTTCCCTTATCCTAACACCCGCGGACCTTTATGGGTTAACTTTAATTCCCCGCTTTTCTGGGACTTTATCGCCATCAGCGCTTACCTGCTGATTTCGGCCTCATTCTGGTATTTCGGAATGGTTCCTGATTTTGCATCTATCCGCGACAGGGCAAAAACAAAAGCTAAAAAAGCTATTTATGGTTTCCTCGCTTTCGGCTGGACAGGTTCCACAAAAGAATGGCTGCGCTACGAAGGCTTAAGCTATGTTCTCGGCGGTATAGCTGCAGTTCTCGTAGTATCCGTTCACTCCATTGTATCTACCGACTTTGCCAGTTCGGTGATACCCGGGTGGCATTCAACCTTATTCCCCCCCTATTTCGTGGTCGGAGCTATTTTCTCAGGTTTTGGCATGGTTATGACGCTCATGATCGTAATCCGCAAATACTACCACCTCGAAGATTATGTTACCGCATCCCACTTAAATGCTATAGCTAAAATCCTTGTATTCATTTCCCTCATCATGGGAACCGCATATGCTACCGAAGTTTTTGTTGCCTGGTACAGTGGCAATCCTTACGAAATGTTCACCTTCTTCCACAACCGCATTACGGGTGATTATTCATTTATGTTCTGGGCGATGGTTACCTGCAATGCCATTATCCCACAACTCATGTGGTCGAAGAAAGTACGCAGCAACATCACCGCGTTGTTTATCATTTCACTGATCATCAATGTAGGTATGTGGTACGAACGCTTCAATATCGTTGTTACCTCCCTTTCGAAAGATTACCTTCCGTCGTCCTGGACAACCTATTCACCAACTTGGGTTGAAATTGGCATCTACATCGGCACCATCGGGATTTTCACCACCGGTGTATTGTTCTTCTTCCGCTTCATACCAATGATTGCTATCAGCGAAGTAAAGAGTGTACTGAAACCTACCGAAATTACGGAAAAACACTAAAACACTGGATTAAAATGAGTAATACACATATCATAGGGATTTTCGACAGTAAGCACGACCTGCTGGCCGGTATTGAAGGAGCCAAAAGCAAAAACTTCACTATCGAAGAAATTTATACTCCCTACCCGGTAATGGAAGCCATTGATGCATTGAAGCGGAAATCGAGGTTCACGACTGCGGCTTTTATTTATGGAGCCGTTGCTGTGGTCGGGGTACTTTCCTTTCTTTACTGGACTTCGGTAATCGACTGGCCTATAAATTACGGAGGAAAACCAACCAATGCGTTTCCATCGTTTATCATAATCACGCTGGTGCTCACCATACTCACCATAACGATTATGAGCCTGTTTACTTTCTCGATCAGGGCCCGGATTTATCCTGGTAAAAAATACACCCTTCCCGACGAACGCGCTACAGATGACAAATTTGTTATACTATTCGACAAAGCAACCGCCGGTGGCGGATTCGAAGCTATTGCGGCAACGATGAAAGCAAATGGCGCTACGGAAGTATACGAAAAGGAACTTTAAACATGATACGCAAAAAACATATTCATATGGGTTACTTCAGTAAAGCCCCGATCAGGTTAACAGCGGCTATAGCACTTTCGGCACTGCTTTTTCAATCGTGCGATCGTACGCGCATCCAGAAAGGATACGAATACTTCCCCGATATGGCGCATTCGCTGGCTTACGAAACCTATGCGCCTTCCAAAGGCGCAAAAAACGGTATCACCATGCAGATGCCTGTCCTGGGTTCCATTCCACGCGAGATGATTCCATACCAATATCCCGCAACTCCCGAAGGGCGCTTACTGGCAGGTAAAGAACTTGTCTGTAAACTGGAAGCCAGCGACACCAACCTGGTCCGGGGTAAAGAAATGTTCACCATTTATTGCCAGAATTGCCACGGTACTGCCGGCAAAGGCGACGGTCACCTCTACACCAGTGGTAAATTCACCATGCAGCCGGCCTCCTTAATTTCGGAGCGTATGCTTATTGCCCCGATCGGTGAAGTGTACCATGTGATAACCATGGGATGGAACACCATGGGAGCCCACGGCCCGCAGATCAGGCCCGACGACAGGTGGAAGATAGCCCTCTATGTTAAGAATACGCTTCAAAAGAACCTTAAATAAGCTCCACGTATATGGATACCAAAGTAATATTTACAAAGAAATTTAACTATATAACTTACGGGCTCATGGGCCTGGGAGTTATTGGGCTGGTTTATGGTTTCCTCACTGACAGCCACCGTACATGGGCCAACCTGCTGATGGACAATTACTATTTTCTTTCGCTGGCATTGGGAGCCGCTTTCTTTTTCAGCCTGCAGTATATTACCCAGTCGGGCTGGTCGGCTATGTTCAGGCGCATCCCTGAAGCCCTGATGGCTTATATTCCCTATGCAGGCATCATCATGCTGGTCATGTATTTCGGGCTTCACGATATTTACCATTGGTCACATCCTGACCTGGTTGCCAACGACGAATTACTCGCACACAAGGCACCTTACCTGAATATACCTTTCTTCATGATCCGTCTGGTCATATTCTTCGTGGCCTGGATACTGCTTACCCGTTACCTCCGTAAACTCTCCCTGCAGGAAGATGCTTTGGGTAGCAAAGAACTCTTCGAAAAAATGGAGTTCTGGTCGAAAGTTTTCATTTTTGTGCTGGCAGTAACCTTCTCGGCTGCTTCGTTCGATTGGATAATGTCGATTGATGCACATTGGGTCAGCGGTATTTTTGCTTTCAAAAACTTTGGCGCTGCGTTTTATCACGGCACATCACTCATAGGGTTGATAGCCATTATCCTTCACAAGAAAGGGTATTTCAAAGATATGAACGAATACCATCTGCTCGATTTTTCGCGGTATATGTTCGGTCTTAGCATTATCTGGGGATACCTGTATTTTGCACAGTTTGCTCTTATCTGGTTCGGCAACCTGCCCGAAGAAACGCTTTATTATGCCAGGCGTTGGGAAAACGGCTGGATCATCTTCGTATTTATGAATTTTGCGATTAACTGGTTTATTCCATTTATTGTTCTGTTGCCGCAGAAACTGGATAAGAACATCAACGTGGTATACGGTATTTGCATACTGCTTCTGGTTGGTTTATATACCGATATTTACGAGCAGGTAATGCCCGACTTCCTGAAATCACCAGCCTTAGGGATCATCGAAATCGGAGTTTTTGCAGGAGTTGCCGGGCTTTTCCTTTTCGCATTCAGCAAGGCACTTGCCAAGGCTTCTTTAATCCCGAAAAACCACCCGTATCTGGATGAGAGTATTCATCACCATCTGCATTAAGAGATAACAATTTTTTCATTTTACAAGGACGATAATATAGGCACGCCGATCACGGATGTTGCTTATTTTATCGTTTTTAGGTAACTTTGCATTAAGCTCTAAAATGAACTGAAGCAGGTTTCGCTAGGAATAATAAAACAGATGATAAAACGTGATATATAACATTGGCATAATACTAACCAGACGGAAAGAACGTTCCTAATTTGAAAGATTTTTTTACTCCTAAAAAAAACATTATGTACACGACATATCATTTAAAATCGGCACAAGAAGTAAACTCTGATTTATTAGACGCCATCAAAGCTACTTTTAAATCAAAACCCATTACCATTATTGTTGAAGAGGACGAGAGCGATTTTGAACTCACTTCAGAGAAGAAAGAAGTATTGGCTGAACGATTGCAGGAAGAAGAAAATACATATCTAACTGCCGAAGAATCTGTAAATCAGCTTAACAAGAAATATAGCCTATAAAATCATCATTTCGCCCAGGGCTCAAAAAGAAATTGAAAATGCAATTGACTATTATGCCTTATATAGCAGTGTTGCACCGGAAAATTTTATAGCCTTACTAAAGAATGTTTATTTTGCGCTAGAAACAAACCTTTTTTTTAGATATGCTATTCAGAGATCAGGGCTTTAAAAATTGCAAAATTTCCTTATTCACTTTATTTTGTGATCAATGAGATGCAAAATACAGTTCGTGTGCTCTCCTGTTTTCATAATAAAAGAAATCCGGAAAAGAGACCAGGATATTAAAATAACTCCCCCCTGTTGCTCCGCTACCCCGCGAATCCTTTCGCGTGGTCTATGAATCCAAAACCACAACTTAATTCAGTAATCCATTTTCTCCAAACTAATCGGGAAAGCCAAAGCACCTGCCAAGCCTTCTTTAATCCCAAAAAATCACCCGTATCTGGACGAAACTATTCAGCATCATCTGCATTAAAAATCATCCTGCAGCACTGCACATTATTCTTTCTTACAGCTCAATAATACTCTGTTTATCAGAGTATTATTGTTTATTATAATCTGCATTCGCCAGAATATAGCATAAACTTACCGGGAATTTCATTTATTGTTAAACAAAACTTGTCAAAGCATTGTTAATTAAGCGTTAATTACAATGTAATAAATTATGTATCTTGATTCAAAGATGCTTTTAAAAAACCTGTACTGACAAAACAATATAGAATTCGTTGCTCAAGTTTATAACAATTGTACCTCATATGAAAAGAACCAGTTCATGGTTTGTACTGCCGGTCATACTGGCAGTTTTACTTTTTAATGTCAATATTGCTTCCGCTGAAAAAGCAAAGGACCTGGAAGTCGGAATTACCGAGCACCTCGATCAGTACGTCCCTTCCGACATTATGCTAACCAACCAGGACGGGAAACTGGTAAACCTTAAACAACTCATCAACAAGCCTACCGTGTTGTGTTTTGTTTACTACCGCTGCCCGGGCATCTGCAGCCCGCTGATGAATGGCCTTGCGGAAGTAATGGCCGGAACAGGCATGGTGCTGGGCAAAGATTACCAGGCTGTTACTATCAGCTTCGACAGCCGCG
Source organism: Bacteroidota bacterium (assembly GCA_037128115.1). Taxonomy (GTDB): domain Bacteria; phylum Bacteroidota; class Bacteroidia; order Bacteroidales; family UBA4417; genus UBA4417. Next base: position 5,202 of record JBAXXB010000019.1, on the reverse strand, counting down.
AAACCTATGACCTGGGACAAAAGAAAAGACTCAACTACCTCAGGAAACTGAAAGGCCAGGATCCTTCAGGCTGGACCTTCCTTACAGGCGATAGTACCAATATCGCCAAAGCCACCAGTTCACTCGGGTTTGGTTTTAAATTTATCAATAACGAGTTTATGCACGAAGGAGCCCTGATCATGATCAGCCCTGAAGGCAAAATAACCAGGTACATGAAAGGCATCAGTTTTATTCCATTCGAGTTTAAACTTGCCATCATCGAAGCTTCGGAAGGAAGATCAGCTCCTACCATCATAAAAGTATTAAAATTCTGCTATTCCTACGACAGGAAAAGCGAACGCTATTCCCTCGACGTTACGCGTATCACGGCTTCACTCACACTCATATTTGCCATTTCGCTGCTTCTTTATCTGCTTATACGCGGCCGCAGAAAAAAACGAACTCTGTTAACCAATAATTACACCAAATATACATGACCGGAAATTCAACTACACATCGGATACCCAGCTATCTGGAATACCAGGGTAAGTATACCGGGATCCGTGCCTGGATTTTATCAACCGACCACAAACGTATAGCTTTGCTGTACTTGTATTCGCAGTTGTTTTTCTTCCTGGCCGGCCTGGTAATGGGCTTATTTATGAAACTGGAGCTCATGGCACCCGGGCGCCAGATCATGGGGCCCGCAACCTATAACGCTTTGTTTACAGTTCACGGGCTGACGATGATATTCCTTTTTATCATCCCCGGCCTGGCGGCTTCCTTTGGAAACTTCATGATCCCTATTATGATAGGCGCAAAAGATGTTGCATTCCCAAAGTTAAACCTGTTTTCATGGTACCTTTTCATACTGGGAGCTACTATTATCCTGGTCGGGATTTTTACAGGCGATGGTCCGCCCGATACCGGCTGGACTTTTTATGCCCCATACAGCCTGAAGACAAATACAAACGTGGTACTAACCGTTTTCGGGGCGTTTGTCCTCGGGTTTTCTTCCATCCTTACCGGGCTCAACTTTATTGTGACCATTCACCGCATGAGGGCCCCGGGCATGGGTTTCTTCCGTATGCCTTTGTTTATCTGGTCTTTGTATGGAACTGCATGGATACAACTACTGGCAACCCCCGTGGTTGGTATCACCTTCCTGATGGTAGTCGCCGACCGCGTGTTGCATATAGGTTTCTTTGATCCGGCCCAGGGTGGCGACCCCATACTCTACCAGCACCTGTTCTGGATCTATTCGCACCCGGCTGTTTATATTATGATTTTACCCGCCATGGGAGCGATCACCGAAATCATTACAACATTTTCACACCGGGTGGTATTCGGGTATAAGGCTATCGCCATGTCGAGCCTTGCTATTGCTTTTGTAGGCTACCTGGTATGGGGTCACCATATGTTCACCTCAGGGATGAGCGAAACAGCACGCCTGGTATTTTCATTTCTTACTTTCCTGGTTGCTATTCCGAGTGCTATTAAAGTTTTTAACTGGACGGCAACCATGTATAAAGGATCCATTTCGCTCGAACCACCTTTCTGGTGGGCAATGGCATTTATATTCATATTTATGATTGGCGGGCTTACCGGTTTAATACTTGGAAGTGTTTCGACTGATGTTCATGTCCATGATACTATGTTTGTTGTAGCCCATTTCCATTACATTGTATTCGGCGGGGCAGGATTGGCCTTTTTTGCGGCCCTGCACTACTGGTATCCGAAAATGTTCGGGAAGATGTACAACAAGAAAGTCGCCAACAGGGCACTGCTGGGCTTGTTTATAGGCTTCAACACCTTGTATTTGCCTATGTTTTTCCTTGGTTTTATGGGAATGCCACGTCGCTATTACGATTACCTTCCCCAATTCGCAAACCTGAATCTATTATCAACTATAGGCTCATGGATACTGGCTACATCACTTATAGTTGTGATTGTAAACCTGCTTCGCGCTAAAAAAGGCACACCCGAGGAAATGGATGATCCATGGGGTGGCCGCACGCTGGAATGGAAAATACAATCGCCACCCTCGCTCGAAAACTTTGAGGAGATTCCGGTAATCAATCATGAACCCTATGATTTAATCGAAAAATAATCAGTCTATGGAACAAAATCATATAGAGCACACCGATCATTTCGATCCGGTTGCATCAAAGCTGGGAATGTGGCTGTTTATTTTTACCGAAATACTGCTTTTCGGTGGCCTGTTCATTGTCTACTCAGTATATAGGTTTAAGCATCCCGTGGAATTTCACCTGGCTGCCCAGGAACTCAATGTCACCATCGGGCTTATCAATACAATCATATTGCTGATCAGCAGTATGACGGTGGCCATGTCGATATCGGCTTTGCAGTTGGGCAATAAAAAATTCTCACTGATCCTGATAGGGACTACTGTTTTACTGGCAGTAATATTCCTTGTAAATAAATATTTTGAGTGGGGAGCCAAGATACATCACGACATCTATCCCGGCAGTGCCTTCCTCATGAGCCTGAGCAAAGGCGATATGCTTTTCTTCGGACTTTACTTCTTTATGACCGGTCTGCATGCCATTCATATTATTGTTGGGGTGGTACTCTTAGCAGTAACTTTCGTAAAGATTAAAAACGGAACGGTGACCCAGCAACGCTATTCGCTTCTCGAAAACAGCGGCCTCTACTGGCACCTGGTCGACCTGATCTGGATTTTCCTGTTCCCATTGTTCTATTTAATTCACTAAGCCCCATGAGCGAACATAAAAACCATATCTCAACCTATAAGTCACAGATTGTTGTACTGCTGTGTCTTATTATGCTCACTATACTCACAGTAACAATCACGAGTGTGCACTTGGGACCCTTCAATACCGCGGCCGCCATGTTTATTGCATCCGTTAAGGCCGCCATTGTGCTTCTCTACTTCATGCACCTGAAGTTTGATGAAAAAATATACCGCTTCATGGTTACGCTGGTGCTTGCCATTTACGCGGTGGTGATCATTATCACATTTTTTGATTACTTATACCGTTAAACACTATGTTCCAAGGATACTCAAACTTTTCGGGAGGCGTTGATACAGCTTTTGCCATCATAGGCGGAATCTCCCTTTTCTTCCTCATAGGGATCACTGCAGTTATTATTGTCTTCATTGCAAAATACAACAAGAAGAAAAACCCTGTTGCCTCCGAGATTGAAGGAAGCACCAAACTGGAAATCATCTGGACCGTTATCCCTTTGATCCTGGTCTTATTCATGTTCTGGGTAGGCTGGCGCTCTTACACACCTGAGCACAAGATACCTGCCGATGCTATGAAAGTAAAAGTCACGGCCCAAATGTGGAGCTGGCGCTTTGAATATGCGAACGGCAAAACCGAAGACACCCTCTATGTGCCTGTTAACAAAGCTGTTGAACTGGATATGGTATCGCTCGATGTGATCCACAGCCTGTATATCCCGGCTTTCAGGATTAAGACCGACGTGGTTCCGGGCAAAGATAATTCTATGTGGTTCCGCTCTTTGGTAGTTGGCTCGTATGACTTGTTTTGCGCCGAATATTGCGGCTTACGGCATTCCTATATGGGAACCATGGTGAAAGTGGTCGACCAGGGTACATTCGATAAGTGGTACGCGGCTACACCTCCCAAACCAGATTCAACGGTAGCTGCCAAGCCCGGAGCCGAAGGCAGGCTTATCGTTGAACAGAAAGGATGTGTGGCCTGCCATTCGGTCGATGGAAGTAAAATTGTGGGTCCTTCGTACAAAGGGATTTTCGGGCATAAAATCACTGTCGAAACGGATGGCAAGGACCGAGAGGTTCTGGTTGACGAAGCCTACCTCAGGAAGTCAATTCTTCAGGCTAATGCGGATGTAGTGAAAGGATTCCCGAAAGGTTCCATGCCTGATTATAAAACCGTGCTGACCGACAATGAAGTAGATAAAATCATCGAATACATAAAAACGCTCAGTGACGACAAGAAATAACACTCGCGAACTCATAAGGGTAATAGCCGAGCTTGGGAAGGTGCGGATTTCAGTAGCCGTGGCCTTCACGACCTTTACGGGGTATATTCTGAGTAAAGGCAAGTTCGATAGTGGCTTTATCCTGCCTTTTATAGGAATCTTCCTGCTTGCCTGCGGGGCTTCAGCCTTCAACCAGCTGCAGGAAACCGAAACGGATCGTATCATGAAACGTACGGCCGGCCGGCCTCTTCCTTCGGGCAGGATCAGCAAGATGACAGCCTTATGGATAGCGCTGGCCTATTTTATTTCCGGTTGCCTGTTGCTTTATTTCGGCCCGGGATTACTTACCTTGCTGGTTGGCATATCCACATTTATCTGGTATAACCTGATCTATACTCCCCTGAAGAAAGTAACGGCTTTTGCCGCCGTTCCCGGATCCATGGTTGGTGCCTTGCCACCTTTGGCAGGCTGGGTGGCGGGTGGCGGAAGCCTTACCGATCCCAGGGCCCTCGCAATAGGTTTCTTCTTCTTTATGGGGCAGATCCCCCATTTCTGGCTGTTATTATTAAAACTGGGTAAACAGTATGAGAGCGCTAAACTCCCTTCCCTTACCCAACTCCTCACCGATGAGCAGATCAAGCGCCTGACATTCGTATGGATAGCTGCCACTGCCGTTTCGGCCCTTGCCTTGCCTGGGTTCAGGCTGCAGGACAATATCTGGAGTATTTCACTGATCTTACTCCTTTCGGTCATGCTGATTGCTATTTTTGTTCCCCTGCTCAACCGCAAAAAGCCTTTCAATGTCGGCAAATCCTTTGTGCTGATCAATGTGTATTATCTTTTCGTCATGTTTGTGATGATTGCGGATAAACTGGTTTAAACCGATAATCCCTGTCCAGAAAAAGCTAATTCTGCTTTTAAAAGGTAAGTCTGGTCATAATTAGGTACCCTCTGTCCGCTATAGGCTAACATCTCCCCTTGAAAAAAGCGGAGAACCAATTGATTACAATTTGTCTTATGATTTAATTTTTTCATCAGGCCCTAATTGTTTCCTTTCCTTTCAGTTTGCACAAATAGCTATTAGCTGCTCCATTTTTCATTCTTCATTCTTCATTTTTCATTTATTTTGCACCCCTCTGTCCGCCTAAGGCTGACATCTCCCCTTGAAAAAAGGGGAGAACCAATTGATTACAATTTGTCTTATAATTTAATTCTTTCATCAGGCCCTAATTGTTTCCTTTCCTTTCAGTTTGCACAAATAGCTATTAG
>JBAXXB010000018.1:0-26646 GCA_037128115.1 Bacteroidota bacterium | reverse complement strand
GTAGCCCATAGAAGTATATGCCGGGAGCTGATAATACCTGACGGTATTAACATTTATGGTAAGCTTCGGACTGAGTGAATAAGAAGCCGAAAACCTGGGAGAAAGCTGTTTCAACAAATCCGACATCTGTGCCGAGTAATTATTGGCATCGGAGCGTATTCCCAGCGAAAGCATCAGCCTTTCGGCCAGGAAGCCCTTACTAACCTGCCCAAACAGGTTCCATTTGATCATACTGAGGTTGGAAGAATAATTGATTTTCCGTATGGTATCCGCACCCACTATTATGAAAACACTCTGTTTGGTGTTGTTGCTGTATTTGGCAAACTCGGTTCCGGCCCCGTAACTCAATTTAAAGCCGTTTACCCTGGCAACTTCTTCGTAGCGCAGTTTGTTCTCCGTTTCATACGATGAGTAGTCAAGGGTTTTATTTTCAGGTTTGCTCTCGTCGTTATTGAGGTATTTGTATGCTTCGTTATACAGCATATTGCGGCTGATGACCAGGGTACCGTATGAGTTATCGCGGTAATGCCGGTAGTTAGCGCCTATGGTATAGTTCCACTGATTATTAACAGGCAGGTAATCGAGGATGTATTGTTGATCTTCGGTAGGATTTTTAATCCCGGTATTCAGCCTGGATTTATCGAGCGCTCCTATGCTGATAATACTGAGTTCGTTATGAACATTGAATTTTGTTTTAACCTTTATGGTGTAATCATTAAAAGTAGGCAGGAAAGGTAAGCCTATGATGCCGAAAAGGAACTTGAGGTACGACTGGCGCGCTGAGAAAAGCACCGTTGTTTTCTCACTCAGGGGCCCGTTAGCACTTAAAGCCATTTCACTGGCTCCAAGGGTAGCACGATACACCATGCGATCAGGATTCCCGTCAATCATTTTCATATCAATAACCGAACTCAGGGTGTTCCCCCTGCTGGCCGGGAAAGCCCCGGAATAAAAATCCACATCACGCAGGAAGTCCGTATTAATAATGCCTACCGGTCCGCCGGATGCTCCCTGGGTAGCGAAGTGGTTCAGGTTGGGAATTTCGATACCGTCGAGTAAAAACCGGTTTTCCGAGGGTCCCCCTCCCCTTACTATAATATCATTGCGGAACGAGACTGAAGATGCCACACCTGGCAGGGACTGAATAACCTTGGAAATATCGCGGTTTGCCCCCGGGCTTTTTTCAATTTGTGCAATCCCAAGCGACTTAAGCGAAACAGGACTCTCTTCTACCATTTTAAAAACAGCTGCCGTTATCTCAACACCACTTATCTGGACCGCTGCTTCTTTCATCGCTATATCTATATAAGCGGTTTTCGAATTAGTAATCAGTATTTCTTCTGTAAGTACCCTTTCGTATCCTACTGAAGAAGCCTCCAGCTTTATATAACCAGGCTTGAGCCCGGCAAACGAAAAATTGCCTTCCAGGTCACTGGTGGAACCGATTGTCGTGCCACTGATAATAATGTTGGTGAATGGCAAAGGATCATTATTTTTAACATTAAACACCCTGCCTTTAATAGAAATATTTTGCGCGAAGACGCCAACAGAAAGGCAAAGCAGACAAGACAGCAGGTATAATTTAATACGCATAGCTATATTTAGTTTACAGTTTTAAAATAAAACTTAGACAATACTTAAACGGCGGATACACATAAATGTTTATCCGCCGTAAAAAAAACAAGATGAAGACTATTGTTTGGGGGCAACCCACATCTGAACCTGTATATCTTTTGTTGTGCCTGCTGTAATTGTAAACGGCTGAGGATCCGGTGCATTTATATCGCCTCGGCCTAACCAACCGTAATAATCACCATGATTCCAAGTATTGCCGAAATCAGTATCTTTCCAAATATCAAGGTAAAATGTACCCCTGGGTGCGTTAGGCAATCTGAAGCTTACAATAGGACCAAATCCCTCTGTTTTCACTTGAGCAAAGGCTATATGGTTAATCCAGTTCTCTTTTGATGTAAAAAGCCTGACGGTTGAATTTGCCAGGTCAAGTGTGTCATTCCCCTCCGGAAAAGCAGCTATACCGGTAAGCAGCGCCACGCTATCATTCTTTAAAACCACCAGCCTGATACTGTCGTTCACCTGGTTACCTTCGTTATCGGCAACCAGAACACGCACCAGGTAGGAACCAGGTTTGTCGGGAGCCTTCCACGAAACGGTATCGCCTATCCCGCTGATGGACCCGCCATCGACAGTATAATAATACACCAGGTCTTCAGGATTAGCAGCATTAACTAAAATCTGTATCAGTGCTGTATCGCCTGCGGCAATCGTATCCGGGCTGGCTGCAATAGATTTGATAGTAGGTACATTGGTAATTTTGTTATTACAGCCCGTGAGCAAAATGATCGCCAAGGTTACGGAACATAATACAGATAAGCTTTTGAGGAAAAAAGATTTCATACTTTGTTGGTTGAAAAAGACAGACCGCAAATTAACTAATTTTCAGGCAATTTAAGACGAAAACCGGAAAATATATTCATTTTTTATTTTACCCTGATTTCAGCAAGGCCAAAGCCTTTTGCAGGTTCAACTTGAGCCCGTCTTCACCATCCAGCCAGGTAATCACAATACCTTTCTTCTCCATTCTCCTGAACCAGGTCATTTGTCGCTTCGCAAACTGGTGAATTGCTGTATTTAACAACAAAAACATCTGGTCAAAGTTCAACTCGCCTTCCAGGTACATGGTAATATATTTATATTCAAGGCCATACATTTTCAGCCGCTCAGCACTTATACCAAGGTCGAGTAAGTGCCTGACCTCTTCTGTCAAGCCATTGCCAAACCGCTGTGAAAGCCTGGTGGTTATTCGTTCACGTTGCATCTTCCTTTCAAAACGGAGGCCAAAAACAGGAGTGTCCCGAAAGTCATAATGACCATGCAGGTTTTTATCAAATTGTTTGTGCTTTTCTATTTCAATAGCCCTGATCAGCCGTTCACGATCCAGGGTATCAGTCGAATTATGCAGATGGCGAAACGATAATAGCCTGGCAACCAGCTCCTCATCGTTCAGCAGGGCCAATTCGTCCCTGAGAGCCAGGTTTACCGGGGCGTGGTTCAGGTCATAGCCCAACAATACGGATTCAAGATACAACCCGGTTCCGCCACACAATATCGGAACATTTCCCCTGGAACCAATTGGGGCATAGGCAGTTTCGAAATCACGCTGAAACTGGAACACACTATATTCAGTGCCTGGTTCGGCAATATCAATCAGGTGCGACGGAATAATATGGTCGTGAATCCTGTAGTCCTCCAGGTCTTTTCCTGTCCCTATATCCATACTCCTGAATACCTGTCGCGAATCGGCACTTAATATTTCAGCACCCAACTCACTTGCAAGATGAGCCGCAAAAGATGTTTTACCCACAGCCGTGGGACCAAGAACCGTAATTAAAGGAAATCGAACGTTCATTGTGCAAAGGTCCGAAAAATATAGCCCTGAAGCCTTAACCATTGCAGTTATATATTTGATTCCTGCTGCCGGCTCCCAAGTATGGTTAAATCCCATTCTTTCATCAATTGTCAAAAGCCTGACAAATTATTTCCTTAAAACAACTATTTTTGCATTTCTTAGCGGCTAAATAATGGACCTTATCCAAAAATATTATCCTGAACTTACACATAAGCAAATAAGTCAGTTCAGGCAGATAGAGGACCTATACATGGAATGGAACAGCCGCATCAATGTGATCTCGCGTAAAGACATGGAATATTTTTATATGCATCATGTTTTGCACTCCCTGGGTATTGCCAAAGTACTGAAATTCCTTCCCGGATCAAGGGTGATGGATGCCGGCACCGGGGGTGGTTTCCCTGGCATCCCGCTGGCTATCCTGTTTCCTGAAACAGAATTCCTGCTTGTTGATTCGATTGGCAAAAAAATAAGGGTTGTACGTGAAGTAGCTAACTCATCAGGCATTTGTAATGTTGAAGCAATACAGTCGCGGGCTGAGGATGTTAAACAGAAGTTTGATTTCGTCGTTAGCCGTGCCGTGACCGCCCTGCCCGATTTTATTCTTTGGACCGAAAACAAAATTAAACGGGAAAGCAGGCATACCTTAAAGAATGGTATACTCTATTTAAAAGGAGGCGACCTGGCTGCTGAACTGGCACCCCTGAAAAACAGGTACTGCATTTTCGACCTTAAAGATTACTTCCAGGAAGATTTTTTTGAGACAAAAAAGGTGGTTCATGTCAGCATCTAGTTTTTCACAAGATTTAACAATTCAGGCTGTATAATATAAACCTCCTGACCCTGGTTTTTTTACTACTTTTGGCGGGACCAATCCTAAGCTATTTTTCCTGAAACTGAGTAGGATAAACCGCAGGATTGTACTCTGAATTATCGAAAAAATCATTCTAATATAAACAATCACAGCAATTTAAAACAAATAACCTTATACGTCAATGAACAAAGAAATCTTCAAACTGGAACCTACGGCTGTCTGGAAAAACTTTTACAGCCTGACACAAACTCCGCGTCCTTCGAACCACGAAGACCGCATTCAGCAATTCATGGTTGATTTTGGCAAGAACCTCGGGCTCGAAACCATCAAAGACGAAGTAGGCAACATTATCATCCGCAAGCCTGCCACGCCGGGAATGGAAAACCGCAAGGGAATTGTGTTGCAGACCCATCTCGATATGGTTCCGCAAAAAAACAGTGATAAAGCACACGATTTTGCTGCTGATCCCATCGAAGCTTATATTGACGGCGAATGGGTTACAGCCAACGGAACTACACTGGGAGCCGATAACGGCATGGGCGTAGCCGCCACCATGGGTATTCTCGAAGCCACCCACCTGGTTCACGGACCTATTGAGGCTTTGTTTACCTGCGACGAAGAAACCGGCATGACCGGTGCATTTGGTCTAAAACCCGGAATGTTCCAGGGGGATATCCTCCTGAACCTTGACTCGGAAGACGAAGGCGAATTGTATGTAGGATGCGCCGGGGGCACCAATGCAAACGCGACGTTTTCATACAAGGAAGAGCCTGTGCAACAAGGCGTTGCTTCGTTCAAACTGGCCATCACCGGTCTGAAAGGCGGACACTCGGGTCTTGAAATCATACTGCAGCGCGGCAACAGCAACAAACTCATGAACCGTTTCCTGCAACATTCAGTTGTAGAATACGACCTGCGCCTTTCATCTATCGAAGGCGGCAGCCTGCGTAATGCGATTCCACGCGAATCGTTTGCAGTTGTCACTGTTCCTCCTTCCAAGGCTGACGAACTGGTGAAATGTGTTGGTGAATTTGAAAAATTATACCGCAGCGAATTTTCAGCCGTTGAACCGGATATGAAATTCACTATTTCGGCTGTAGCTACCCCTCAGACAGTAATTGATGCTGCTTCACTTGACAAAGTGATGAAAGCCATCAATGCATGCCCCAATGGAGTGATGCGGATGAGCGATGATATGATCGGCCTGGTTGAAACTTCAACAAACCTGGCCAGTGTGAAATCTGGTAATGGGGAAATTGAGATTCAGTGTTTACTCCGCAGTTCGGTGGATTCAGCCCAGGAAGACCTTGGTGGAATGATAAAGGATGTGTTTGAACTGGCCGGAGCCGATGTGGTGCTTGACGGAACTTACCCCGGATGGAAACCTAATATGAAATCCGATATCCTGAATACCATGCAGGAAGTATATCAGAAATTATATGGCCGTATTCCGGAAATCAAAGCCATACATGCAGGCCTTGAGTGCGGTTTACTTGGTGGAGTTTACCCGAACTGGGATATGATTTCGTTTGGACCGACCATTTGTTACCCGCATTCACCTGACGAAAAAGTACATATCGCTTCAGTCGAAAAATTCTGGAACTTCCTGGTTAACACCCTGAAAGATGCACCAATAAAGTAAGGGCCTGCTTTATTTAAGGCGTTAAAAATCCTTACCTCCTGCAAAAAACAGCCGGTAAGGATTTTTTTTACAAACCATTTGGTATTTCCGATAGATTTTATACCTTTGCACCCCTAAAAACTACCAATCATGAAGAGGACATTCCAACCATCAGTAAGGAAGAGAAAAAATAAACACGGATTCAGACTTAGAATGTCGACTGTAAACGGACGCAGGGTTTTGGCTGCACGCAGGGCTCGCGGAAGAAAGAAATTGACAGTTTCCGACGAAGGAAAGTAATTTTTTTCTGACCTTGCTGTTGCTTTCATATAGACAGCTCATTATAGCATTAATGCATTCCGGAGGAGGCTTACAAGCCTGCCTCCTTTTCTTTTTACACACTTCTCATAAGGAAGTTTACAGTCGCAGCATTACCAGCGTCAAATAGTCGTTTTATGCAGGTGGTGTCGGCATACAGTTCAGGAAAAAACAGTACTTTAGCACTTCTTTTATCAAACGATGCATCCTATTCTCAACGAAGCTTCCATTACCGGGCTTTTCCGTCTCCTCCTGATTATTTTTACCGTTTACGCGGTCTTTTCCATTTTTACCCGGTTTATCTTTCCATTGATTTTGCGAAAAGTAGCCAATGACCTTCAGAACCGTTTTACATCAAATAATAATCGTTCGCAGCAGGAACAGAACCGCAAGAAGGAAGGCGAAATTTCAATCACTTACGTAAATAAGGATAAAAACAGTGGGAACCAACCCGTTGACGCAGAGTATGTGGATTACGAAGAAATTAAATAGCAACAATTTATCCCTTTAAAACAAAAATTAAAGCAATTCTCTATGAAGAACGTCAGTTTCAGGCAGGCTCTCCCTTATCTTGCAGCAATCGCCATTTTTATAGTAATCGCGTTGGCATATTTCAGCCCCCTGCTGGAAGGGAAAGTGCTAAAGCAATCCGATATCACGCAGTTTAAAGGGATGTCGAAAGAAATCGTAGACTACCGGGCACAAACCGGGGAAGAAGCTTTATGGACCAACAGCATGTTTGGCGGAATGCCTGCCTACCAGATATCGGTTGAATACAAAGGAAATCTCCTACGCTATGCCGACCAGTTTATGATGTTGTATCTCCCGCATCCTGCAGGGTTAGTATTCCTGTATATGATCGGCTTTTTCATATTGCTGCTTGTTCTCAAAGTTGATAAATGGCTTGCTATTGCTGGAGCCCTTGCATTTGCCTTTTCTTCGTATTTGTTTATTATTTTCGAAGCCGGGCACAATAGCAAAGCACATGCAATTGGATATATGGCCCCTGTACTTGCCGGTATCATTCTTACCTACCGGGGCAAATATCTCTATGGCGGTATTATGGCAGCCATTTTTCTATCGCTCGAAATATTGGCCAATCACTTCCAGATTACCTATTATCTTATGCTTGCCGCCGGAATATATGTTATCACTGAACTTGTTAGCAGTATCAGGGAGAAAACACTGCCCGGTTTTGCTAAAGCAACTGGAGTTCTTGCAATTGCAGCTATTTTTGCTTTAGCTACAAATATCACGAATCTGTGGGCAACATACGAATACAGCAAAGAAACCATCAGAGGAAAAACTGAGCTCACTTCCGAAAAATCGAATCGTACCAGCGGACTTGACAAAGATTATGCAACCGGCTGGAGTTATGGTAAAATGGAAACTTTTACCTTTTTAATTCCTGATTTTAACGGAGGGGCATCGCAAGGGCAGTTGAAAGAAAACTCAAACACATATAAAGCACTGATAAACAATAATATCGATGACGCACAGGCAAAAAGTGTTATCAAATCGCTACCCCTTTACTGGGGCACCCAGCCTGGCGTTGCCGGCCCGGTATATATTGGGGCTATCATCATGTTCCTGTTTGTTTTTGCTTTGTTTACTGTTGATAATAAATATAAATGGTGGCTCCTTGCTGCTACCCTGCTTTCGATTATGCTTGCCTGGGGGAAAAATCTCATGCCTCTCACTGACTTTTTTATGCATTTTGTTCCCGGGTACAACAAATTCAGGGCAGTATCAATGACACTGGTAATAGCAGAGTTATGTATACCACTGCTTGCAGTATTAGGTTTGCAGAAAGCATTTGAAAATAACACTGATAAGAAAAAAATTATTAAGTCCCTCTACTATTCAACTGGAATTGCAGCTGGCATTTGTCTGATTTTTGCTTTCACAGGAAACGCTTTGTTTAATTTTGTTTCTCCTTCTGACGTTCAATATAAATCTTACTTCCCTGAATGGCTTATGGATGCAATCCGCCTCGACCGCGCCTCGCTGCTGAGTTCGGATGCGTTCAGGTCATTAGCTTTTATTTTGCTTGCAGCAACAGCATTATGGGCTTTACTCAATAAGAAATTAAAGCAACCTGTATTTTATGGTATTCTCATCCTGCTCGTTCTTATTGATATGTGGTCCGTTGACCGCCGGTATGTTAACGACGAGAGCTTTGTCCGCAAAAGTATTGCAGCTGTCCCTTTTCAGCCTTCAACAGTGGATCAGATTATTATGAAAGATAAGGACCCGAATTACAGGGTACTTAACCAGTCGGTTGGAAATCCCTTTGCCGATGCAAGCACATCCTATTTTCATAAATCGCTGGGAGGTTACCATGGTGCAAAATTACGCCGCTATCAGGAACTGATCGACCAACACCTCCTGAAAGGCAATATGAATGTTTACAACATGCTTAATACCAAGTACTTCATTCTTGCAGGCGAAAAAGGGGGCCCTCCGCAAATGCAGATTAACATGCAGGCACTCGGTAATGCATGGTTTGTAAACAATGCACATGCTGTGAATACTGCCGATGAAGAAATCAATGCTCTTACTGATTTTGTTCCTGCCGAAACAGCTATTTACGATAAACGCTTCCAAGACCAGGTTAAAGGTCATATGATCAGCAAAGACACACTTGCCACCATTGCACTTACCGTATATTCACCTAATCACCTAACCTACCAATCGAATGCCGAAAAGGAACAATTAGCGGTGTTCTCCGAAATATACTACGACAAAGGCTGGAATGCTTATATTGACGGTAAAAAGTCACCGTATTTCAGGGCAAACTATGTGCTCCGTGCCATGATTGTACCTGCCGGAAAACATACTATTGAATACAAATTCGAACCTGTAGTTTATAAAACCGGCGAAAAAATCTCTCTGGCTTCCTCCGTGTTACTGATATTGCTAAGTCTGGGAGGCCTAGGATTTAAGGCGACACGCAAAAGCAAAACCGACCAGACGGCATAAAATTTCGCCATGGACTCTTCAAGTGGATTACGAAAAGTATTGATTATCACGTATTACTGGCCCCCAAGCGGAGGTGCAGGCGTTCAGCGGTGGCTTAAATTCAGCAAATATCTACACGAATTCGGCTGGGATCCAATAATATACACTCCTGAAAACCCGGAAGCCCCGGCTCAGGACTTTAGCCTGCTACATGAAATTCCCAGGGGAATAGAAGTAATTAAGACTCCGATTTGGGAGCCCTATGAGTTTTATAAAAAACTCGTCGGGATGAAAAAGGGCGAAAAAGTAAATGCCGGCTTTCTTAACGAAAAGAAAAAACCAGGTCTTGCTGAAGGTTTTTCCACCTGGATTCGCGGTAATTTTTTTATTCCTGATGCCCGGAAATTCTGGATCAAACCATCTGTTAAATTTCTTGTTAAGTATCTGAAGAACAATCCAGTTGATGCCATAGTTTCAACAGGTCCTCCTCACTCTATGCACCTCATCGCCCTTGGAGTTAAAAACAAATGCGATATCCCCTGGCTGGCCGATTTCCGCGATCCGTGGACACAGATCGATTTCTACCACCAACTGCACCTGAGCAGTATCGCTGACAATAAACATAAAAGACTTGAAAAGGCAGTTCTTAAAACAGCTGACTCCGTTGTAACAGTAAGCAAAAACTGGAGCAAAGACCTTGCAGCGCTTTATCCCCGAAAAATTGAAGTTGTTACCAACGGCTTTGATGCAGCAGATTTTAATACTCATTCTGTGGATTTGGATACCCGGTTTACGCTAACCCATGTCGGATCTTTAAATAAAGACAGGAATCCAAATTTCCTGTGGGCGACCTTAAAAGAAATATGTAGTGAAAATGAATTTTTTAATACTGATTTAGAACTTAAATTTATAGGGAAAACGGATATTGCTGTATTTGATCAACTCGAAAAAAAAGGCCTTATTGAAAAAGCCACTAAGGTTGATTATATGCCTCATAAAGAAGTGATTGCCGAAGCTTCCCGATCTCAGGTTTTAATGCTCCTTATTAACAATACCCCAAATATGGCTGGAATCATTCCTGGAAAAATTTTCGAATATCTCGCCTCCAACCGGCCGGTACTTTGTATCGCTCCACCTGATGGCGATTCAGCCAATATAATCAAAGAATCAGGAGCCGGCTATGTCGTTGATTTTGGAGACTCCGAAACATTGAAAAAAGTCATTCTGGAATTGTATTCAAAGTACAAGCAGGGTAATCTATTGATAAATACAGGATCAATAAGCCAATTCTCCCGCCGTTCACTTACCGGATCAATAGCTGAGTTATTGAATTCAATAACTCAGGAAAAAATATAATAAGCAAAACAATAATGGTCAAACCAATCAAGATAATCAACATAGTCGGTACACGTCCTAACTTTATGAAAATTGCACCAATCATGCAAAGCATGAAGCTATCCTCACGAATCGAACCCATATTATTGCATACCGGGCAGCACTACGATACACTGATGTCGGATACTTTCTTTACTGAGTTACAGATTCCTCACCCGGATATTTCGCTCAATATCGGATCGGATACGCATGCAAGGCAGGTAGCCCAAATCATGGAGAAGTTTGATGCAGTGTGCGATAAAGTGAAACCAGATGCAATATTGGTTGTAGGTGATGTAAATTCAACCATGGCTTGCACCCTGGTTGCTGCAAAAAAAGGGATAAAGACCATTCACGTTGAAGCCGGGATCCGCAGCCGCGACAGGACCATGCCTGAAGAAATCAACCGCCTTGTTACGGATTCGGTTGCCGATTTTCTCCTATCCCCATCACAGGATGCTGTAGATAACCTACTTGCCGAAGGTCATTCGCCCGAATCGGTAGAACTTGTCGGCAATATTATGATTGACACACTTATGATGCAGCAAACCGGAATCAAATCGTCGGTTATACTGGAAAAATTCGGTCTGCTGCCGGGTGAATTTGTAACTCTAACCATGCATCGTCCTTCGAATGTAGATGATCCAATAACTTTTAAGAAAATCCTGGATGCTTTATTTGTGATACAGACTAAAACCCGGATTATTTTCCCTGTGCATCCCCGAACCCGGAAAATGATAGCCGAAACAGGTCTTGACAGCTTCATTACTAGTATGAAGAACCTAACGCTTTGTGACCCATTAGGTTATTATGATTTCGGCAAGCTAGTTTCGGAATCAAAATTTGTACTTACCGACAGTGGAGGCATCCAGGAAGAAACCACTGTATACGGCATTCCCTGTATCACTTTGCGTGAAAATACCGAAAGACCGGTTACAATAACCGAAGGCACAAATGAATTAGCAGGCAGCGACACTCAGAGAATCATTGATTTTTCATTACAGATCCTCGAAGGGAAATGGAAAAAAGGAAGTATACCTCAACTTTGGGATGGAAAAACGGCTGAGAGGATTGTAGCATTTATCGAATCGAAATTTTGATTATCTATAATCAGGGACTGCTTTGCATTAATATGCAAAATATTTATTTGCGTTTACAGTCATCACAATTTACTAATCTATCACCAGCTTTTTCTTCAGTTTCAAAACTGCAAACCCGAACCAGCAACCGTAATTATTTCTAATACTTTCACTCTCCAGTTCGACGTTTTCCTTAAAATCACCCTGGTCATCCACATAACTAAATGATTCGACTGTGAAGTTGGCATCGAATAAATCCAGCAGGTAGGTGAGATCAAAAACCCGGTGAGCATTGAATTCAACCCGCTGTTTACCGAGTGGAACCGAAAAATAAAAAGTCCCTCCAGGTTTCAGCATTGTGGTAATATTCCTGATTCCTTTTAAATGGCCATTAGGATCAATCGGGTCGCTATAGCGGCCCAGGCCAAAATGTTCTATGGCATTCATCGATGAAATTGAATCGCAGTATTCAGTAAGGTTATCCGGGAGCTGCATAAAATCAGCCTGTTTAAAAACAATATTTTTCACGCTGCTCGTTTGTTTCCGGATGTCGAAAACCTCAATTTCCCTAAAAACAGCAACATGGGCTACAAAACCATCTATTCGAGACCCAATATCGACATGACGCACCGGCTTTGAATTATAAATATGACGGGCTGCCCATAAGTCATGATGAAAATAGGCCCCTTTCATAGTTCCACTGTTTGATGATTTATTCATCATTATTGGGTATAGCTTGCCAATTGGAAATTCTTTCTTATTAGGCGATAATTTTCGGAATTTATACAAATCCCTGATGAAAACAGGCATCCCTATAATAAAATACAAAAACGCCAATGGATCCAGACCTATTTTCACTAAAAAACGATACAACTCTTTCATATTCAACTATATTTACTGTTTTGCAACAAAATATTCGTGTAATTTCTGTAATTTCTATTCCTGTTCAGATAAAAACATTTGCTCCAGAGTAAGGATTCCACTACCACGTTGTCCCTTTAGTTTTGCCGGCACACCAGTATAGATCATCCAGGCTTCAGCATCCGATTTGAGAAGGCTCATTGCTCCGACACAGGCCCCTTCCTTTATAGTGATATTTGGTAAAATAACTGAACCTGCGCCAATAATTGCATGTTTTTCAATGCACACCTTTCCACCCTGAACATTGGTGAATTCAGAAGGAACCATGGGATTTGTCATAAACTTGCCGCTATAATCATCATTCTGGCTGTAAATTAAAACTCTGCCTGAAATTGTCGCAAAATCATTAATAACAATACCATTAGCCCCGTAAAGAGCTGTGTAAGCAGATATATGAATATAGGATCCCATGGTTATTGAACCGCTAAGTATACAAAAATCATCGATCCTTACGTGGTTGCCCATTTCAATTAAATGGGCCGAGTAAATGGATGCTTTCCTGCTAATTAAAACATTTGTGCCTATATGTTTGAATCCGATTTCCTGAAGTTCAGTTTCAGAATAGAATGAAGTTTCCATATTATTGTTTTTAGTTTTCTGATACAATTCGTATTATTCTATCCTGATCGGTTTCATCAAGATCAGGAAACATAGGAAGGCATAGGATGCGTAGCGAGAGCGATTCCGAAACCGGGCAAGATGCAGTATGATCCAAGTAATCCAGCTCGTTTAATGAAGGATAAAAATATCTTCGTGGATAAATTTCTTCGTTGTTCAGTTTTGTCTTAATATCAAGCAATTGCTTTTCGCTATCAAATACAACGGGGAAATAAGAATAATTGTTGCCAAACCGGGTATTCAATTTCTGCAGTTGTATGTGTTCCATAGCTGAGAAACTGGCCCAATACCTTTCCCACACATTTTTACGCCGGAGACTTAGCTGCTCAAACTCATCAAGAACAGCTAATCCCATAGCAGCCTGGAATTCATTCATCTTGCAATTGATCCCTGGCAAATCGACTTTGTCATACGATGAAATTCCAAAATTGATAAGCAACTTTGCTTTATGGTACTGCTCTTCGTTGCGTAGAATGATAGCGCCACCTTCGATTGTATGAAATATTTTAGTGGCATGAAAACTCAATGTTGAGGCATCTCCATATGTCAAAATATTACGTTCCCCATCATTTACATTAAAAGCATGTGCTGCATCAAAAATAAGT
This sequence comes from Bacteroidota bacterium, assembly GCA_037128115.1. GTDB lineage: Bacteria > Bacteroidota > Bacteroidia > Bacteroidales > UBA4417 > UBA4417. The sequence goes on along the minus strand of JBAXXB010000018.1, from coordinate 12,908 downwards.
TTCAGTTTATTTTCCCGGCAGATTGTCTCCAATTCCTGAACTTCACATGCATTGCCAAACACATGAACAGGCAACACTGCGCTGGTTTTTGGAGTTATAGCTTTTACAATCTTACAAGGATCGATATTGAATGTACTGGGGTGGATGTCAACAAAAACAGGAGTCAGGTTTTCCCAGAGTAAACTGTTAGTTGTAGCAACAAATGAGAAAGGAGTTGTAATCACCTCATTCTTAATCCCCAATACGTGATAAGCTATCTGTAAAGCGAGGGTTCCGTTCGAAACAAGCACAACATATTCAACTCCCAGGTATTCCTTAAGTCTTTGTTCCAACTCGAGTAAAAGTTGTCCGTTGTTTGTCATCCATCCCGAATCATATATACGATCGGTATATTCATTCAGCCGCCGTCGTTCCGGGAAGTAAGATTTAGTTACATTTATCACATTCAGTGCTGTTTAATCAGATTTTTCCATAAGGTGGCAGAATATTCTTTTCTGAGAATTTTTTCCACATTGCCAACATTGTCATTTTCGGAATTTGCTTGGCTGAATTCCGCAAAGCTCATATTCTTTATAGCTCCGATGTCGTATGCAAGACAATTATTTCGTTTTAAAAACAAAAATGAAGTTGTGTCGGACCGGATAAAAAGTTTTTTACCAAGATAAAGTAAGGCAAGAATGTTACCCAAACCCTGCTGACGCTGATGATTCATTAGCGCAATATCAACATTAGCAAGTTGTTCTGCATAATCCTGCTTCCCCTTCATTTCCAGCCAGGGAATGAAATTATCACCAAAAGTAGCGATTCCCGCCTTAATGACCAACTGCCTGTATTCTTCTGTCCCCCCATACGCAAGCGGACAAACAACTTTCATTGCAAATTCACGGAAATTCGAAAGAAGCTCAATCATTGCAATGTGATTATTGGTCGGATCGCCGGAATTGCCGATCATTACAATCAATTCCGGGTCTTTTTTTTCAATTCCGACCTTTTCAAGCTGTTCGAGGCTGACAGGTAAAGGATATAAAATGGGGAGATACTTCGCCGTACTACCGTAAACCGAAGAAATAAGATTAAAATCTTCCTTAACAAAAGCAGCTATTTCCGAAAACACAGGAATAATCCTTCTGCGCAGCTGTTCATAAACCCGGGTCCTGATGCTTAGTTTTTGCTTTTGAAAAGCATAAATATCACTTCCCCATACTATCCAGGTTGATTTTCTCAAAAGTTTCCTGTTAAATGACCAGAATAATAAAGTCGGATCATAAGCTAACAGGTGAATATAAATCCAATCAGCTTTGTAAACATGTTTTAATACCGTTAGTATATCCACAGGATGCTTAAGATAAAGAATCTTCTCCAGCATTTTTAATGAATATGGATATTTCATAGGATGGTCCTTACCCAACCCAAAGATAAACAGATGATTACCCAGATCTACCTCTTGTTCCATCATATTTAGCAATGCCCAACTGTAAGCAGTTTGACTTGCGAAAATGTGCACATACATCCTATTACAATTAAATGCAAATATATGAATCATACCTGCGCCAAAGTGATGCTTGATAAAAAGAAGCATAAAGAATGAAGCGTCTAAGCTTTTTTTCACCTGGCTTATTTGTTCTCCCTGCTCAAAGAATTCTATTACCAGCTTGATGCTTTTTCCTGACGCAGGTCGGGAAAGGGGAAAATGAATTTATTAGACATTGATTATCAAGCCCTATTTAGCGAACTCCATTTCGTGAAACAATTAAATGACTGTTTAAATTTCTTTAAAGCACTTTATATAAGCCTTTTTTCGTTTGACCTTGTCACGCAGGGAGCCAAAAAAGGGCAGAAATAAAAGGTTTTCTTCGTTGAAAAACCTGATTTGCTGATGGGAATATGAAATTTTAACAGTCTCTAAATCCATTCAAATTTATCCTTGCCACGCCCAATAAGAATTAACCTAAAAGAGAACACATGTTTTGTAACTTTGCGGCTTTCTATGAAAATGCTTAACCATTTTACTTATTTGATCCAGCTGGCCTAATTTATGATCCGACGTCAATTCATCAGCGAATCATTAATATACACAATTACAGGAGCTTTGCCGCTGGCTTCCGGGTTGGTTTTATTGCCTTTCTATACAAACTGGCTCACGTCGGATCAGTTCGGCATGCTAGCATTATATATTGCGATTACAATGTTTATGCAGATCCTTTTCAATTTCGGGTTCGACAACTACATCGGCATATCATATATCGACAACAAAAGTACGCCCGAAGTACAAGCTGAGATAATTGGTACGATTGTTCTTTCGCTTCTGATACTTGGGGCTTTTATAATTGGGTCGGCTACAGTTTTCGGGGAATCAATATTCAGTGTATTTAACAATTCCAGTTCCGAAAAAACACAACTCCTTTTTTTTCCATACGGTTTTATGGCCCTGGTAACAGCATTCTTTAACAGTATATTTAAAACGTACACAAGCCTGCTTATTTACCAGCAAAGGTCGGGTAAGTATATGTTTATGAACCTATTGAACTTTATTTTGACCATATCCATCTCATTGACCTGGTTAAGCCTGAATAAGTTTTCATTGGAAGGTCCAATGTGGGGAAGGCTGCTGTCAGGTTCAGGGATCTTTTTGATGGCAATTTCCCTGTTTCACAAAGAGTACCGTCTGCGTTTTTCGGGCAAATACTGGATATTATTCCGGAAATTCTGTACATTTCTAGTCATATACCAGCTATTTTCCTGGATTTTATCGAACATAGACAAATTTGTAATTGGTTATTATTTATCGCCCACTGAGGTTGCAATATTCGACTTTGCGTTTAAATGCCTTGTAGTTATCGAGTTTTTACAGAACGGAATATCGTCGGCAATAATTCCTACAGTTTTCAATCATTGGGCAAAAGAATCGATGGAGATAGGAACTGCCGATGTCAGAAGGTATTTCAACGGGTTTTCTGCTTTAAGTATTATTGCCATTCCTGTATACTGCCTTGTTGTTCCATTATTGGTTCCGCTTTTTGTGACCAAAGTTATTTATTATCAGTCGTTTCATTTTCTTCCTATACTCGGATTAGGTTTTATGTTGGTTAGCCTACGCCAAATATACTCCTTTCCTCTTTTGGCAAAAAAAAGATCCGATCTGCTGACTGTGGCTTTCGCATATTCGGCAATTGTTCAGCTGGTTCTGACTGTTATCGGCGTGAAGTACTTCGGAATTTGGGGTGCTGTTTGGGCCAGTTTCCTGACAAAACCATTCCAGATATTTTTCATGTACATGCAAAGCAGAAAAGTAATGCACATCGAGCTATCATTAAAAAAACAGATTATTCTGCCACTTTCGGTTTCAGTAGTGGTTTTATCGATTTTTCTGATACTTAATCCTGCAAATTATTACAGCATCCTGGTTTTATACAGCCTGGTTGCATTTATATTCACATATGTTTATTACAGGCACGAAATTCCCGAATTCTACTCATCATTTCTTAAAGCTTTAAACCTGAAAAAATAATACTTTCCTTGCATCGCAGCCTCGCTGACAAAAACACGGATACTTATTATTGCTGCTCTGTCCTACTTGAAACAAATGAATTAGCGCATTTATGCAAAAAAAAGATACTTTTGCGACATAGATTATTGTGCCTGAATAATACCCTGAATATAGTTCCCCATTTCGAACTTTTCTGTAACAAGTAACACTCACTGGGCTAATCAGCTATTGAGCTTATTTCCCTGAAATCTAATAAATTGATACATAATGTTAACATTAACGGACCGCCTGAGAAATAGGATCATAAACTTCCTCCTGAAAAAGAAAATTGCCGTAACACCAAGTACCAGTACTTCTGAATTAGCTAGACTCATCAGGGCACTCCGGCCGGTTACTACCGACATTCCGCTTATCCGGATGGGGCCTGATTCCGACGGTGGCTACCTGGTTCCGGATGATCTTGAAGGAATAAAGGCGTGTTTTTCTCCGGGTGTATCGAACGTTGCCGGCTTCGAAAAAGATTGCGCCAACCGGGGAATGGAAGTGTATATGGCCGACAAATCTATAAATGAATTGCCAGAAAAGCATAGGAAGTTCCATTTTTTGAAGAAATTCATAGCATCAACAAATGATAATGACTTTATCACCCTAGATAGTTGGGTTAATCAGGTACTGGATGACAAAACGGGAGACCTTTTGTTGCAGATGGATATCGAGGGTTTCGAATATGAAACCATTTTTTCGTTATCAGACCAGGTAAAAAACAGGTTCCGTATCATAGTTATTGAATTTCACTGGATGCACCTGTTATGGAGTAAGCCCTATTTCGAAGTAAGCAGCCGGGCTTTCAGAAAACTGCTTCAATCGCACAGTGTAGTGCATATTCATCCTAATAACCTTGGGAAAACAGTCAAACGCAATAACATCGAAATACCCGAACTGATTGAAATTACTTTTCTGCGTAACGACAGGATCGCATCACGGGAATACACACAATCATTCCCGCATCCACTCGACATCAACAACACCGGCCTAAACCCATTGGTTTTGCCCGAATCGTGGTATAGAGACTAACAAAAACTTTTTAATTTACTATTCTGAACCGGTTTACCGAAAAGAAAAATCTCAATTTCCAAAGAGTTTATCAAAAACAGCTGTAAACCGGTTATTCCAGGTATGGTCGGCAGCAGCCCTTTTCCTTGCATTTTGCTTGATTTTCATGCGTAAAGAGGCATTTTCGGGACGGAGATAAAATTTCGATTTCGACACAAATTCCTCATCGTCGCTGCAAAGTACTATTTCTTCCCCATCTTTAAAATAGCTGCCTAATTCATCAACATAAGGCGCAATCTGGAGGCCTCCACACATGGCAATCTCGAAAGTCCTGAGATGGAGTTTATATATTGGTGGTTTTAAAAAAAAAGTATCCCTGAGTTCTGAAATATTCAGAGATAAAGCATGATTTGAGTATAAAGAATTGATTCCCTCAAAGGAAACGGAGGGCAAAGTTTCGAGAAACTCATTATTAATCAGTCTGTTTCTGCTTGTGTTCACTTTATTGAGGATCCGTCCATATGCAACTTTTCTGCCGAGCTTAAACCGGGATAATTTATACAGAACTGCAATCATATCCGAAATTGTTAATTTCTGGCCTGTGACAGTATTTCCCGTTTGTGAAAACATATTCGAATATACGGTACAAGGCACAGAATTTCCAGTTAGCTGATTCACCCGATGAACCCTATCGTCATACAAAGTACCGATAAAACCTACCGAGTTTATTTCTTTACCGTATTCAGGTTTGAAAATAAAAGGATTTGCGGCATACGGTTGAAAAATAGTTGTACATCCCCACTTTTTAAACAAATATTCCGTTTCGAACGAAGTAAGCCATACCAGGTCGAAAAACGGAGCAATCTCTTTATGAATGAACGGAGCATGAAGATTATCAAAACAAATCAATACCGATGGAAGTCCTGTTGAGTTAATTGCCTGTATTGTCTGTTTGTAAAACATGGTCGAAGGAGCCGGACTGATCAATACATCAAATTTATTGCCGGCTTCTTTAATAAACTTTGGCAGGATTTCATTGGCTTCATCGATGGAGCGGTATGACAGTGGGTTGAATATAGTGATTGTATGCCCGGCTCTTTGCAATTCATCTATAAAATGAAAACGTTGCCACTGATTCATATAGGAACTCACTTCAGCGTAATAATGAAGAATATTTAATTTTTTAACCAATGCATCCAATTTTAGCAATAAAATTAACCATTTTTGCACTTATCCACATTCACTCTTCATGTGCTGTTAACAATAGATCTAATGCGTTTTGCTCCGAAAGGTGACAAAATTAGCAATTAATAAAAAGAATTAGATGCAAATGTTCAGTTTCGAAGAAAAACCTTTAATTGCATTTGCTCAGGTTTTTATTTATCTCTTTCAATTGGAATGAATTAACCTGCTACAATCTACTCAAGGAGAATTATTTTATCCGTGGTTTCACTGGGCAAAAATCATTTAAATGGCTTCCGGCAGAAATATAAAATCGCACAAATGATTTTGATTAAAGCCTGCTGAGTATTCTTTTTGCAACAGCGTAGCATAATCTCAGCAATCTCAGAATTAGAGAACTTAATTTTACTATTTTTGCACAGAATATTGCATTATAGATGCAAAAAATAATTGGTTTTGGCAACCTATCCTAAAATAAATCCATGAATTTTTCCGAATTGTTGAAGATCCGCCTGATAGAAGAATCCGGTAATTATTATACTGACAATTACGATTATTATTCCCATTCAAAGAAAAAGCCAGTATTTAAGAGGGTCATTAATTTAGGCAAAAGAGTATTATATACTAAACCCTTTTTTGAATTCTTTTTCAAATCCAATTTTATCTTTCATAGTATTTTTCTCAGAATGTATAAAATGGATAAATACATGGAAAGCCTGGATAACTTTTATACCAGGCTCGAAGATGAAAATTCGAAAGAATTATTGTTAAAAATTGTCTTATTCAGGATTCTCGGATACATCAAAGTTAAACTCCCTCTCAGTTCGCCTCAATATTGGTCGAAATTACAAGAGGTTGAAAAGTTGGCAGATCAAAATGATTTTATTGATCTCAATAATGGTTCTTCAAAATTGTATTGCCATAATTTATCGAAGCTTAAAATCCCAGTAAAAATCTTCATGAACTCTAAAGGACTTTATACAACATTTTGTATTGAGCAGTATAAATTGTATCCCGGCACAAACAAGTCTATCGGCGCTCAAATTAATGATGTTGTTTTCGATCTTGGCGGGTGCTACGGCGATACGACTCTGTATTTTGCTGATCAGGTCGGCGAAAAAGGAAAAGTGTATGCTTTTGAGTTTGTGCCAGGCAATGTCAAAGTTATGAATAAAAACTTTGAATTAAATCCGCAATTTTCGAGTCTGATTGAAATAGTCGATAGACCTGTTTGGCAAACTTCTGGTAAAGAGATATTTTATAAAGAAGCAGGGCCTATGAGTAAAATCAGTTTTCAGGAATTTGATGGGTATGATGGCAAAACAACGACAATATCAATTGATGATTTTGTAAAAGCAAATAATATTTCCAAAGTTGATTTTCTGAAAACAGATATTGAAGGAGCCGAACCATTTGCGATTAAAGGAGCTATCGATACCTTGACTAAATTCAAACCCAGACTGGCAATTTCCATTTATCATAATATGGGTGATTTTGTTAATATAGTGAGGCTGATAGATGAATTAAACCTGGGATATAAGTTTTACCTGGGTCATTCAACAATTTATAGCAGCGAAACAGTACTATTTTGTACTATCGACTAAAATTGTTTTTTAAAAATTTTTGCACTCCCTGTATCCAACAACCTTCCTCCTCAATACCTTTCATTAATCATCTTGTTTACAAATTCAGCCACATCCGTGTTCCCTTCGAAAACCTTGTCGAGTTGCAGCATCATATGGTAGCCAGATTCGGGCATATTGCTATCCTTTAATTTCTCCAGGATAATACTCATCGCTATCCTTCCTTCGAGTACCACCTTATTGGGGATGCCTTCGTTAAAAAAGCCTTTTCCTATCAGCAGTCCCAGTGTACGGTTGCGGCTCAGGTCGTTGAGGGCGGTAAGTCCGAAATCACCGATTCCGCAATAATGGAACATCGTTTCGGCCTGCCCGCCAAAATGAAGCAGAATGTTCCGCATCTCGTTGAAAGCCCTGGTAAACATCATAAACCTCAGGTTTGGTGAATTGAAATGTGCATCCACAATCCCAATCAGTATAGCATATATGTTCTTCAGTATGCTAAGTATTTCGACTCCAAGCAGATCGGTGGAAGAATCCACGAACAGGTTTGTGTCTTCGAACAGGGGCTCCAGCAGTCTGCAAAGTTCAGCTTCGGATGACGCCAGCGTAAATGCCGTAGGGCTGTTGTTTATGATTTCTCGGGCAAACGAAGGCCCCTTCATGGCACATACCGGGTTAGGCAGATGTTCGGCCAGGCAGGATGAAATGATTTGTTTTTTACATCCGAATCCTTTCGCAAGGTTGACCAGTATTGCATCCGCCGGAAGCAAATGTTTGATAGTCAACATATAATCAACAACGGCAGCCGATGGGATAGCAATAAAAGCCAAATCCGCGTCTTTAAGAACCGAAGCATCCGAGGTCGCCTTCAAGGCCTGTGTGAGCCTGATATTAGGGAAGTATTTCTGGTTGATATGTGCCGTATTGATTGAAGCTACAACATCCAGCTCAACGGATAACAGGCTCACATTCAGATCCGGGCGAACTGCCAGCGAATTGCCCAAAGCTGTGCCGATTGAACCGGCACCCAGGAAGACAATATTTTGCATTTTTCTCATAAACAGCTTTACTTTTTAATCAGTCGATGAATATTTTCGCTCAGCTTACCAGGCTTTGTCCATGCGTTCCACCCACCCCTGATCCGCTCCAGTTCAACAGGCTCATAAAACCTGAAAAGATACAGTATAAAGGGAAAGGAAAAGATAAGTATTGATTTTATTGCCAGCCTCGGAACCAATCCCCATGAATTGAACAGAAACGAAATCCCATATAATCCGCCGGCCGTCAACAGCATGACAGTTATTCGCTTCATCTCGTATGGGATGGGGTACACTTTCTGGGCATAATAGAGGGTGAGCACAAAAAATACCAGCATCGACAACATTTTCGAAAGAGCCGCTCCCTGGTTGCCCAGAAGACGAATGAGTATGCTGTTGAGGGCCAGGTTTAAGGCTGCCGTAACAATGACCGTAAAGGCAATGACTTTGGTTTTCTTCGAAATGCTCAACCCGGTTGTGACTACATCTTTCATCATGCCGAAAACCACCGAATAAATAATAAATGGGAAAATATACCAGGCATCGAAATACTCTATCCTTTTGGCAAATAGTTTGGTGATTTCCATCCCGAAAACCATCAGGCCAAGGCCGGCGATCATGGTTCCGAAAGTATAGTATGTGAGCAATTTAGCATAGAAATGCTTGTTCCCGGGTACGTTCATCATGCGGTAAATCATAGGTTGTATCGCAAAATTTACAGCTGTGATCAGGAAAACATTTAATGTATTAGCCAGCTTGAATCCATACGAATACAGCCCTACATCCGCCATATTACCTAACACTTTAAGGGAATACCGGTCGGTGACGTTGAGCATGACTAGGGCCACTGCCGATAAAAACAAGGGAAAACAATATACCAGTATCTCGCGCAGCAAGGCAGTCTCGAACCTAAAAACCATGTTCCGGTATGTAAACCTGATTAATACCGAAGCAAATGCCAGGCTCCCCGCAATTTGACCGTAATAAATACCTTCGATCCCGGCATGACGGTACGCCACGTAATATACGGTAACCAGCAGGCTGAAAATTAGTTGCATAATATTTGCCAGGGTGAAAAGCCAGGGTTTTTCCTGCAGCCGCACCAGGGTATTGGGCATCACCAGTACCAGTTGAACAAGCGATGAAATCAGCATGAGCCTGAGCAAATAAGTATAATCCGGCGAACTGAAAATTACCTGGGAGAAGCTTTTCAGAAAGGGCAGTGCCGCAAAATAGGTGAGTATGACAATTCCCAGTTGGAACAGAGTAACCGTAAAAAAAAGTGACTCCTTTTTATTTTCTGCGCTTTTATCCCAGTACCAGCGGAAAAACCCCGAATACAACGAAAAGCCAAAGAACGACATAACAACTGCCGCGGTTACTTCGAGCAGCCCCAGCACCCCGAATTCCGATACCGAAAAACTCTTGGTGTACAGCGGAATAAGCACAAAGCCGGCCAGTTTGGTCGACAGGGTGCCCAGGCCATATATGGCCGACTGGCGGAAGAGTTTACGGAAATCTGCAAGCATTTTTTGAATTCGGAAAAACGGGTAAAGGTAAGTAGAATTGGGATATGGGGATATAGGAGTATGAGCATACAAGTAAACCAGGGAACAGAGAGAAAAGTGAAACCTGCAATCCTTGAACCCACTGAACCCTCTTGAAGCCTTGAACTTATCGAACTCTTGAACTCTTCAAACATTGAACCCTTGAACCCTTGAACCCATGAACTCTTCAAACCCTTGAACTCTTCGAACACTTGAACCCTTGAACTCTTCGAACCCCAAGTCTCGCGGAAAAGAACATAATTTCTTGTATACTCTGGATATTTTATTATAAAACCAGTTCCCCAAAGATTCGATAACATAAAACCAACAGCCTGTTCAGCCAGATTTTAAGTTAACACTTTTTGAAAAAATAATTACCGAAATTCAAAATTATTAGTAATTTTATTGATTCGTTACGGACAGTACGGACAGCAATTACCCTAGGGTAAAAAAATACCATTATGCAAAAAAATATCTACTCATTTTCAACACCTTACTTGTTTTACACTGACAAACTTAAACGACTTCTGCGTTGTTGGCTGGCAACTTTGATTCTTGGTTTTTTTGCAACAACGGTTGTTTTTGCAGAAGGAACCAAGCAATTGGAGCCAAATGGCGCTTCTGGTTATTTGAAAATTATCTTTCACCAGAATGCCTGGACATCTAACGGCTGGCGAATCAACTTTGCTTTGCCTAATTGTGATACCAGTTATAGACTGCATGTGCATATTTCGGATTTTACCACAGAAAAAATATTATTTGGTTTTAATGATTTTGCTGCGACAGGTATACCGACTCCGCAAAGTCAAAACATATATTACCAGCTCAGGAAACCTGATGGAGTTCTCACAAATCCGGGTACTCCTGTTTATCCAACTTATCAGAAAATTGCCACCTCAGGAGTAGGTTTTATCTCTTCAAAAACGGATTGTTATAATGGCCCAATTACAGGAGGGTATAGCCCAATAACGTATACTCCTGACATGAACGGCGATTACTATTTTGAGTTTGCATCAGATGCTGCCGGGAATTCTTCAACATTTGACGGAGTTGAAATGAAATTTTTTGATATCAGCGTTGTCAAAAATGCGACACAAATAATTGATGGTAGAGTTTGGAGTAGAACCTGGCAATTTTCGGATGGAAATTCGAATTCCCCTAGTACCGTCTTTTACATGTATTCTGACGATAAGGTCGTAACAAAATTAGATATAAATGGCTGGGACGGAGGAACTTGGATGTTTTATTGCAATGCTTTTGGTTATAAAAAGCCCTCCGGAACTGCAACTTGGCAGGATAGTACGCGCAACTCACAAAATGATATTTCTCAGTTCACATGGCCCGGAACAGCACCGCAATACATGATATTTCTGAATGACCCAGAACATGACATTGCAAACCCGACATATCCCACCGGGGTATATGGGCAGATTTGCCCTCCATTGGATAGCGATTCGCACTGTGATGGAACAGTTGATATTAAAATTAAGATGAGTGCTCCTGGTAAAATCTCCCTGCTGGTAGATGTAGATCCGCAAAATCCTCCACCTTTACCTCCAGGACCTGAGGATGTTACGTTAACAGCAGATGTAACCCCTACCGATGCTTGTAATACATGGCAGATTATTCCGTGGAATGGACTAGATGGATTTGGCAACCCTGTAGTGAACGGCGCGACAATAAACACAAATGTCACCTATCTGCGTGGTTTAACGAATTTACCTATTTATGATATTGAATCTAATCTCAATGGGATCAAAGTCGATTTTGTAAGACCTATTCCTCCTAGTGGCTCTACCCATTGTAAAATTTATTGGAATGATCAAAATTTAAGCCCTCATATTGCTAACGGAATTAGATCAAACCTAACAGGCTGCGAATATCCTGGAACTTCAGTAAATCCTAATTATCCGGCAATTACAGGATGTCATAATTGGCTTAAGACCTCAGGAAATAATTATAACGGTAATCTTGACATTATTAATTCATGGTGGTATTATGAAACTAATGAGTCCTTTTCGCTAGCCATAACAACCAAACATAGTCCTGATACACCTGGAACACCTTCCTGCGCCCTGTCCCCTGGAACTAACCCTGTTAATATCTGCCAGGGCTCAAGCAATGTAACCTTCTCAATCCCGATGGTCCCATCGGCCGACAGCGTAGTGTGGATGTTGCCTAACGGAGACAGCATTATTACCTTAAACCAGGCTGTAACCAATACCGTTAACCTGAACTTCCCCAACATGACATCAGGGGGTGTGTTAAAGGTGCACGGCAAGAATGCCACCTGCCCCCAGGGACTAAATTCCCCTGAACTGGTTATAGTGATGACTGCTGACGTTTTACCTACCATAACCGGGAACCAGGCTGTATGTAATGGCACCACACATTCCTATACTTGTCCATCACCGGTAAGTAACTATACCTGGAGCCCTCCCGCGGGAGGCAGCATTTTAAGCGGTGGCGGGACAGCAACTATAGTCGTACAGTGGAATACGGTAGGAAACCATACCATAGATCTTGAAACAAGCTCGGTCACCTGCGGCTTGCGTACAGCTTCCCTGCCGGTTGTTGTCAACGCTTTACCTATCCCTACCATAGTTGGCCCGAATTCAGTTTGCCTGAATTCAACAGGTAACATATACACAACCGAAGCCGGCATGACTGGCTATGTATGGACCATTTCCGCCGGGGGTGCCATCACTGCCGGTGCCGGAACAAATGCAATCACAGTCACATGGAACACAGCTGGCCCCCAGACCGTCAGCGTCGACTATACCAATGTCGATGCATGTACCGCTTTGCTTGCTACTGATTACCAGGTGACAGTAAACCCGCTTCCCACACCTACCATCACCGGGCCCGTTGCGGCATGCTTAAATACGGCCAATAGCATTTATACCACCGAAGCCGGTATGACAAATTATACCTGGAACATACCCTCCGGGGGAACAATTACGGCAGGTGCCGGCACCAATGCAGTTACTGTTACATGGAATGCAGTGGGACCACAAAC
>JBAXXB010000017.1:0-26702 GCA_037128115.1 Bacteroidota bacterium | reverse complement strand
ATGGGGATAGCTGTATGAGACCAGTGTATCATTACCGGGATGAGAATGGCCATCACCCCAGTCCCAGTAACGGGATACGATGGCTCCTGATTCCACTTCCGATCCGTCGCTGAAATAAAGGGGAAGCCCGGGGCAACTGCTTGATTCCGTGGAGGTGCTGAACGCAGCGTTTGCAGCCGGGTGAACCCTGACAGGCATAATGGAAAGCCTGGTGCCGCAGTCAGCCAGGGTCGACAGCACCCTGATGGTATCGTTCCCCGGGGTCCGCCAGCGAATATTCACCGGGTTGTCGTTGGGCGAACCTATGATGTCGCCCTTGGCCAGGCTCCAGGAAATGTAGGAGTACGAACCCTGTACCTGGTATGAATTGACCGAATTGCTGCACACATCGGAAGTTCCGCTCACCGGAGGTGGCTGGTCGCCGAACAGAAACGTGTTGTAAAAAGTGCTTACCCCATCTCCGCATACCTGGTTACGCCCGAAAACGGAGACGGAATACTGCCCGGGCGACATCTCGGCGGCAAAAAGCTGGCTGAAGGTGGTATCGGGTGCATCTTTTTGAATATCAATGGAAACAGAGGGTCCCGACAGCTGCCAGATGTACTTTTGGGCATACGGAATTGACCTGGTGCGGAAGGTTACCACTTGTCCTGCGCAAATGGTGCCCGGACCGCTGATATGGCCTGAGGGAGGACCCAGTTTGAGGGTTATCGGGATAACCAACGCATCGGTAGTCGAATAATACCACCAGGAGTTAATGGTATTTTCGTTTCCCAGGCCGCTTAAGGTCGGCCAATCGTGGCAACCGCTCAGCGGCCAGAGCCCTGTGTATATGCATCCAGAGTTGATATTGCTGGTTGGAGAGCTTTTGGCAGGCAAACGGGTATCATCCCAGAAAAGTTTAAGCCTGGTAGAGCCTGAAGCCGGCATAGGTCTCTGTATGTCGACCTTGAAGCCGTTCGGATTATCCTCCACATCGAAGAGCGGGACATTCGAAAGCCCGTTCAGGAAGCGAATCCTGGCATCGACATGCATGCCGTTCGTAAGGGGAAGCCCGAAGGCATTTTTCCCGTCCCAGGCGGGCAGGAGTATATTGTTGCCGCTGCTTACATTGTAGCCCAGCTGAACATCTTCGGGGCCTACCGTGCCGGGATTCAGGGGAGGCAGATCGAGCAGGATTTCGATATTTCCTTTTTTACTCACATTGGCCGAGAAGGTGATCACTGTGTCGCATTCGTGAGGCAGCACCCCGAAACTGAGCAATTCGCCTATATGCCCTGAGGGGAAAGCCGGCGGATCGGGGTCATTGAGAAAAATCTTGTACTCGGGCTGCACCGATGTATTGCCAATGATCGACTGCCGGCGGTCGCTCCAGGTACCGGTGGTGCCGCAGCCCCATTCGTTGCTGTATAAAGCCCATACGCCTCCTGCCAGCCCGTTGCAATCGAAACGCGTCACAATGCTGTCGTTGGAATATATAAAGAATTTGGAAAAGGTGGCATGGTCGACGGTGGTGGTACTTGCCGAACTGAGTTGCCAGGCTTTGCTCCATAAACGCCCGGCAACGGGAACATTCCCTTTTGCGACAGTAACATCGAAATACTTCAGTATCCTCATTTCGGTTCCTGTATGCTGGGGTATCTCAAACTCCAGGATATAATCACCATTCATGCCCGGGTTGACCAACAGGGGTTTATATCCGGCAGGATTTGTATTGTTGATATCAGGACCGGAAACTGCTTTTGCCCGGGTTTCTATAAACCCGGCTGAAGCGGGGTTGTCGGGCAGCGATTGAAGCGAATACCCGGCAACTACATGGCCGGCCGGGTCCTTCAACTGGTATTTGACATCCGTATATAAGGTGGTATCAACATAATAATCAATAATATATCCAAAGCCGAAATAAATTTTCTCGCTTGTATAGTCATGAATATGGATATTCAGCCTGTAGGCTTCGCTGCAACCGCTTAGCGCAAAAGGAATCCTCTTTTCCAGGGCGTTTTGCGTGAGCGCTATCCTGCAGTAAGAGTTGGCAGGCATATTCGGAGGTTCAAGTTGCCTGGTGCCTTCTGAAAAAGAAAACCCGGGAAAACAGAGCGCAAGGACAAGCAGTAGCAAGAGTGTAGGTTGCCACCGGGGATGAATCCGCTTTATACATTGCCTGTTAAGGTCCAAAAGTCTCATACCAAGGTGAAAATGATCGTACTCGAGTAAAGAATCTTCTTGCTGCCAGTATGCTTATTCGGCAGCCTGAAGAAGACGAAAATTATCACTTCTACAAAGTTACCGAAAAATCTCCTGGAGAAGACCGAATTTTTAACGATGCCGGATAGTCAAAGAACTATAGCCATGAAGATCGGGTTGTAAACGTGCAAATTTGAATATACGTTGCAATGTCGTTAAGTTAAGGAATTTTGACATAATTGATTTTTAACGCGGAGAACGCTGAGAAGGTGCAAAGTACCGCAGAGTAATTTATTGCCTTACCTCTTTGCGGAACTCTGCGTAAAACTTTGCGGTTCTCCGCGGTTAAAATTCCTGTAATGTGCACTAATAAAATATGTTGATATACGTAGAAAAGTCGCAATCTGAATCGCTTCAGGGCATAGCAGTGTGACAGTTCCAATCCAAAGGCGGAAAGGCTTATCACAACTCAGCCTGTCACCAGGATTAGCAGATTTATGGTTTGCGAAGCATTGATCCGCCTTGCCTGATGGTTTAAGATGGGAATTGTCCAATATATTTTAACATTTATTAAGAAAGCTTGATAATATTCCTATTTTTGTGAAAGGAACTTTAGTAATAAAATACCAAAGTGCAAACCGCTCAATCGCCCTGATTTCAGTAAATAATCATGGTGCTTTTACCCGTAATGCAGTCAAAAATTAGTTTGCCTGCCGATAAAATCAATATCAAATGAAAAAGGTACTCCTACCCGTATTTCTTTTCCTGGCTTTTACAACAGCTATTTTTGCCCAAACCCGGTCCCTTACAGGCACAGTGACGGTAGCAGGCGATGGCTCAACCCTGCCCGGAGTTTCCGTAATTATTAAGGGGACCACCCAGGGAACCATTACGGCTGTTGACGGGAAATTCAAATTGCCGGGTGTTACTGCGGCATCGGTTATTGTTTTTAGTTTTATTGGCTTTACTCCCGTTGAAGTTACGGTAGGAGAACAATCAATTGTTAATGTGGTTATGAGCGCCGAAGCGCATACACTGGATGAATTTGTTGTTACAGCCCTGGGTGTGAAGCGCGGCAAGCGCGAAATAGGTTATTCCTCCGAAAAAATGAATACCACCGAAATTACCCGTTCCAACACTTCGAATGTAATCAGTGCGCTATCCGGTAGGTCGGCAGGCGTATTGGTTTCACAGGGCGACGGGGTCGAAGGGGGTTCTACGCGTATTGTGATCCGGGGTAATAACAACCTGGGCAAAAAGAATAACCAGCCCCTGATTGTGGTCGATAATGTTCCCATGGATAATGTCTCCGGCTTGAACGATGTAGGCAGGGGAGTGGATTGGGGTAACGGCATTTCCGACCTGAATGCTTTCGACATTGAGGATTACACGGTGCTTAAAGGGGGTGCCGCATCCGCCTTATACGGTGAACGTGGTGGCAACGGCGTCATCCTGATCACTACCAAAAGAGGGAAAAAGCAAAACGGAATAGGAGTGACCTATAACTACAATTACAAGGTCACCCATCCTTACAGGTACCGCGAAGTGCAGAACAAATACGGGGCCGGCGGACCTGTTACATTAAGTGAACCGGGCTTCCCTGTTGATACGGACGGAACACTTCTTTACCCTGGCGTTTATGGCAACGACAAGCTGGTCATCAACCAGGCAGGGGAAACCCGCACCACCTCCGAGGAGTTTGGCTATTACGGCTCAGCAGTATCCTGGGGCCCGGAAATGAAGGGGCAGATGGTAAAATGGTGGGACGGCGAAATGCGCGATTACTCGCCCCAGCCCGATAACCTTGAAATGGCTTTCAAGGACGGCTATAGCCAGACTCACAATGTCTCTGTACAGGGAGGCAACGATAAGGGAACCCACCGTTTATCCTTTACCCGGCAGGATCAGTCACCCATTGTCGACAACAGCAATTACAACCGGACCACCATCAACTTTGGAAGCAACATCAAGATTTCGGATAAACTGAAAGCGGATGTAGCGCTTACCTATGTAAAGTACAAGCGTTTAAACAGCCCTATGCTCGGTGAGGACGGCAATTCATTCAGCAAGGGCTTCCTGTATTCATGGCCGCGCAGCTATAAAGGAATTGATAAAGAGAATTACCAGCTGGCGGATGGTTCGCAAAATCAACTGGAGGGATACCCGTTTTATTATGTCGACAAAAACCTCTGGTGGAATTACTACAATAACAACACCACCCAGGACAGGGATAAATATACAGGCTCCATAGCTCTTGTGTACGATATAACATACTGGCTTTCCGCAACCGGACGCATGGGCCGTGATTATACCGTTGAACAGTTCACTTCGAAAAACAAGCCTACCGATTTCATAGGTTTACTCGATGGAAGTTACAGCAACAGCCTGTCGAAGGTTACTAACGATAACCTGGAGTTCCTGCTTACAGCCCACAGGGAGAAAATATTAGGTTCCAAGCTGGATGTGCGGTTAAGTGCCGGCACCAGCCGCTGGAACTACGATGCTTATGGCATTGCCGGGCATTCGGCCACCTGGTACTATCCCAATATGTACACATTCTTTAATTATACCGAACCGGTGTATTCCATCGATTCAAACAATAATGTCGTAGTGGTGGTTCCGGGAAATACCGCAGGGTCTTCAGTGCCTACCGAATCGATTCTCAGGCAGCGCACCAATTCGGTATATTCGTTCCTCAACCTGGGGTACGACAATTATCTTTTCCTTGAGCTGACAGGAAGGAACGACTGGTCGTCGACGCTTCCGGCCAATAACAACTCCTATTTCTATCCTTCAGTTTCCCTGAGTTTTATTGCCACCGAAGCCTTTAAACTTCATGATAAGATGCCCTGGCTGTATTTCTTAAAAATCAGGGGAGGTGTTTCACAAACGGCCAGCGGTGCCACTCCCTACCAGAAGAATTTTTATTACACCACCACCTTTTTCGGCGGGCAGCAATCCTCCAACCTGCCAAATGTTATCCCGCCTTATGCTCTAAAGCCACAGTTTGTCAACGGTTACGAGGGAGGGGTAAACCTGGGTTTGTTCGATAACCGTATTGATATTGACTTTACCTATTATTACAAACATTCGACCGACCAGATCCTTGAACTTCCTGTCCCTGTAAGTTCGGGAGCGTACAATATTACAATTAACGAAGGGGAACTTTCAAATAAAGGATTTGAGTTTGTCATCAATACGGTTCCGGTGCAGACCTCGGACCTGGTGGTAAAAGCCGGCCTGAATTTTTCGAGGAACCGGAATTATATTGTAAGCCTGGGCGGGTACTCGGACATGTACCACCTGGCCGACATCTGGGGCCTCAACGGGCCGGCCATGGAACTCTACGAAGGTTCGGAATACGGAACCATTACCGGGTACGATTATGTGTACGATCAGAAAGGCAAGCGCATACTGAACGACGAAGGCACAAAATACAAGATAACCGATACCCGCGTCCCCATCGGGAATGCATCACCCAAATTTATTGCGGGCCTTACTTCGGAAGTCATATATAAAAATTTCAGGCTCAGTGCACTGGTTGATACCAAGTGGGGTGGTGACATTTATTGCGGTTCATACGTGATTGGACTTCAAACCGGTCAAAGCCCGGAAACTTTGCTCGAACGCGATGGGGGAGGCTTGCCTTATACCGATCCCGAAGGCAATGTGCGTAATGTTGGGGTAATACTGGATGGAGATTATGCCGACGGCACTCCCAATACCAAGGTGGTGCATTATTTATACAAGTACCTGCCCAATGCAGGCGGATGGGGTAAATTTGTTTCCACTCCCGGAATACTGGAGGACACCTGGGTTAAGATGCGCGAAATATCATTAAGCTACACCCTGCCCAACACCATACTGAAAAAGGTAAAAGTGTTCCAGAGCCTGACCCTTTCGGTTGTCGGACGTGACCTGTTCTATATCTATACTACCCTGCCCGATAAGATCAATCCCGAAGGGATCATGGGGTCGGGCAATGCACAGGGATTTGAATGGGCTTCGTTCCCCGGGACGCGCTCCTTTACGTTCGGAGCCAATGTAACTTTTTAACAGGGAGATCATGACGGGTATAGTTTCAAAAAATAATCAGATGTTAATAGTGAAAACTGCCATGAAATCTGCAACCATAGCTGCCCTGGTATTGCTTACGGTGATACTGGCTTCGTGCAGGAAAGATTTTAAACAAATTGATACCGACCCCCAGGGTTTTAATAGCGCCACCGACGGATCGCTTTTCAATGGTATCATACAGTCGATGCAACCCACGGGGAACGAGCAATTTTACATCGACAACGAAATACTCTACAAGCAAACCCAGCAGGCGGCGCTTACCAAGGCAGCCTGGGGAAATTATACCATAGGAACCGAGGATATCTGGGGAAATTATTACAAGGCTTTGCCCCCGACCCGGGAACTCGAAAAACGTTTTGCCACGTATGCTCCCACGGCACAGGTCAACAATATGAAAGCCATGGTCATGATAGCCAAGGCCTACAAAACCTTTAAGCTGACAGATCTTTTCGGTGATATCCCTTACTCGGAGGCCGGGTATGGGTTCCAGGACCTGAAATACCTGCATCCCAGGTACGACACCCAGCGGGACATTTACCTTTCCCTGCTCGAAGATCTGAAATGGGCTGATGGAAATATTAATACCAGTGATTCCGTTCACAAGCTTGATCCCTTTGCCACTTTTGCCTCTTTCGACAAGTTGTTCCATGGTGACATGATCATGTGGCAGAAATTTGCCAACTCTTTGCGACTGCGCTATGCCATGCGTATGTCGGGCAAAGAACCTGAAGTCGCAGGGGGCATAATAAAAGATATTATCGAAAATGACCGCCCGGTGCTGGTTGGGTTTGATTTTTCGAGTCATTTGCTCGAGAGTGCCTGCCTGTGGCCGGCGGCTAACGGATTTAAAAACAGTAGTGTAAGCTGGTCGTTCAGGGAGCACAACGGGTTGAGGATGGGGTCCAATATATGGCAGCAGTTTTCGGATTCCGACGATCCCAACGGCGGAGGGATTTTCGATCCCCGCACCTACATCTTTTTTGAAGGCGACGAAAATGAACAATGGAAACCTTTTCCTCAGGTACCGGAAGCCAATACCCCTTCGGCCCAGGGAACTCCTTACGAAAGCTTCAGGGACAGCGATGGAGGATATGCCATCAAAAACAAGGTGAATTACTCTCCTTTCAATTTCTTCCTGATTGATGATGAGGATTTTACTCCTATCATCCTGATGACGGGTGCCGAAGTTCATTTTATTAAAGCGGAAGCCTATTTCAGGGGTGTAGGGGTGGCCATGGACCAGGGGAAGGCCGACGATGAATATATGAACGGCATTAATGTCTCCGTCGAGTGGTGGATGCATTTGGCTGAAAGTATGAGGTTGCCCTTGTCAGGTTTGGCTTTCAGCAAAAAGATCAGTATCCCTTCAGGTTTAAATGTAGCGAAGGTACTTGAGCATTTTGGTTCATGGAATGCAACCACCGATGAGCAAAAACTCGCATTTATTTATACCCAGCGCTGGATTGACGCTTTCAGGCAGCCCTCGGAAGCATACGCCGAAGCGCGTCGTACAAAGATGACTCCCCGCGAAGGAGACCCAATCGCTCATTTCCGCTTACCTTATCCGCCTTCGGAATCGCAGTATAATACCGCCAACTGGAACGAAGCGAAAGCCAGGCAGGGTGGTGATGGCCCGGAGGTGAAAATCTGGTGGATATCGTGGTAAGAGAAAGGGATTAGGTATAAGGACTTTGGATTCAGGGTAAAACGGCATGCCTGCAACGGCTGTTTTGAAAGAAATAAAAATTATGAATGAACGGTAACCAATTAAAATTGATACTATGAAAAACAACTACTTTAAAGCATTACTCACCCTGCTGCTGATGCTGGCCGCTTCTGCCGGACTGAAAGCCCAGAGTAACCAGTACCTGGATTTCGATATGGTTGATGACCATGTGTTACTCGAAAACGGCTCGCAGTACCTGGCAAACAAGCCTGGAATGACCATTACCGGGTGGTTTTACGACAACCAGCTTGCTTACGGGCAGGGGATGATGGGTTTCCGTGGTTCACAGGGATTTTATATGATTGAGCTAAGCAACGGAACCATCGAATGCAGGTTTATCAATTCGGCAAATACCCTGTTCGAATATGTGGCCCCGGCCAATACTATCATTCCTATGACCTGGCAGCATTTTGCCTGGGTGTATGATGGTTCGGCTATCAAACTGTATGTTAACGGAGTGCTGAAAGGGAGCAAGGCTGCCACCGGCAGTTTTACGGCTACCAACATTCCTTTTGCCGTGGGCAGGAGCATCGCTGGTGGTGGTCTCAATTTTTTCTGGGGCGGACGTATCGACGAGGTAAGTGCCTGGTCGAAAGCACTTAGCCAGGCTGAAATACAGGCTATGGTCCAGAACGAACTTACCGGGAGTGAAACAGGTCTGCAGATGTATTATAAGTTTAACCAGGGTGTGCCCGGTGGAAACAATACCTCGATCACCAAGCTTACATCAAAGGTTGATTCACCGGTGCGCGATGCCGACATCCTCAATTTTGCCATGGTTGGCCTGACCTCCAATTTCGAAGGAACTCTCGATACCACCTACCAGGCTATCTCCTTTGCACAGATCCCCAACAAACTGAATACCGCTCCTCCATTCGATATTGCGGCAAGTTCCACTTCGGGCCTGGATGTGACGTTTAACATTCTTTCAGGTCCTGCTTCCATAGCGGGGAATACCATCACGCTCACTGGCGATACGGGAAAAGTCGTTGTTGAGGCAACCCAGCCCGGCAACAGCCAGTATAACCCTGCCGAACCTGTGATACAGAGTTTCATGGTACTTAATCCGAACTGGCATGTTCCTGCTATCGATCCCCGTAACCCGCTGGCCGGGGATGTGCATGTACCATCGCTCTCGCAGATACAACTGGCCGCCATATCCACCATCACTTATCCTGAATTATTCTCGGTGGCCGGTGTACAGTTCAGGGTGAACGGGCAGACCATAGAAGCTCAGAATTTCTGGAACGGGCATTTTACCGCCTGGTGGACCCCGCCTTCCTATGGCAGCTTTGCCATCGAAATATTATCAACCAATAATTTTGGAGCCGTAGCATCAAAAATCGTTAACGTAAATATTGTACCTGATGCCACAGATGTTTCGGTTGATGCCTTTAAGGACATATGGTTAAGCCCTACAGTAAGCACTGCCAATGCCGAAGCCCAGCTTCCTTCGTACCTCGGGGCGTATGATAAAATTACAGCCACGCTCAAAGTACATTGCCCCACGGGCGGATGCGGCGCCTGGGACAGGGTAGCCAGTGTGGATGCCAGGGATAAGGAAGGAAACTGGTTCCAGATTATTAAATACATAACTCCCTATGGTGTTGCTTGTTCCCACGATATTGACCTGACCGACTATATGTCGATGCTACAGGGTAAAGTGACTTTCAGGGTTAACTGCGCCACCCTCGACAATGGATTTTTGTATGATCTGTCTTTTGACTTTCATGCTGGTACGCCCGCGCACAAGTACAGTACAGTTAAGGAAGTCTGGAAAAATTATTATCCTTTTGGCGATTATGCGAAGCCACAACCCGTAGATACTTTCAATTATACCTACCCGGATAACGCAGTTGCATCAAAGCTTAAACTGGTCTCAACCGGACATGGCTGGGGGGATCTCAATACAGGAAATGCAGCTGAATTCTACGATGCTACCCATAATATCTGGGTTAACGGGGTGAAAACATTTACCCAGCACAACTGGACTGACTGTAATCCCAATCCTGACGGATGCCAGCCACAGAACGGGACCTGGTATTACGATCGCGCCGGTTGGTGCCCGGGATCCATTGCCAAGTGGTTTGATTTTGATATGAATGCCTTCGTACCCGGACGTGAAATTGAATTGCGCTATGTTTTTTATGAACAGTACATGGATCAATGCCATCCCAACAACCCTGCCTGCGTAACAGGGGTAACATGCACCAACTGCAGTGATGGATTTAACCCAGCATTGGATGTAGCTTGTAACCTGGTGACTTTTTCTGACAGCCCTATTATCATCGTTGGTAAAAAGGATTATGTGCCTTCTTCATCGGTGCTGAATGTATTCCCTAATCCAACCCTTGGAAAGTTTGAGGTTTCATTGATCACACTGGCTTCGGTCCGCAATGCCACAATCCTGATCTACGATAATACCGGGCGGCCCGTTACGCAGATGGAATGGGACGGGCAGAAAACGACTATTGATCTCAGCTCGCATTCCAAAGGAATCTATTTGTTGAAAGTGGTTTCCCCCGACTGGACTGAAATGAAGAAAATCATCCTTAAATAAAAGCTTGATTTAAGTTTAATTACATCGGTAAAAGCCCGGTTTCCTCTTATGGAAGCTGGGCTTTTTGCTGTCAGGTTGAAGATTTGGATTTTGTGAAACACTTTTCTATTGGACTTTGGCAGCTCAAGGAAGGAGAATAATTCAATAACAGCACTTCAAATAAATTTCGCTAAATTTGCCGGAAAATAAATTTCTTTTGGCAAGAATTTTCAAAAAAAGAACCAATAATCCAGATGATGATACCGGGAAGGAAATGTCCTTCTGGGATCATCTTACCGAGTTGCGCAAACGGCTTATGCGCATGATAATGGCCTGGTTCGTAATGACCATAGTGGCTTTTATATACAGCAGGTTTATTTTTGATAAGATCTTACTGGCTCCCAAGGATACTTCGTTCATCACCTACCGCTGGCTTTGCCGGCTTGGCGAATTGATCCATGTTAAAGGGCTCTGCCTGCCCCCCATGTCCATTTCGATCGTTAACCTGAACCTTTCCGGCCAGTTTATGACTGATATGACGGTTTCAATGTTTGCCGGTCTGATTTTATCGGCCCCAGTGATCATTTACCAGTTGTGGCAGTTCATAATGCCGGCATTGTATGTAAAAGAGCGCCGTTATGCACGCCAGGCTGTATTTGTGATGACGTTTCTTTTTATGATAGGAGTGCTTTTCAGCTACTATTTTATGGTTCCGTGGACGCTTAATTTCCTGGGGACCTACCAGGTGAGTTCTATGGTTGTCAACCAGATTTCATTGTCATCCTACATTAGCACAGTAACGTCCACTATCCTCTCTGTTGGTGTAGTTTTTGAATTGCCGGTGGTGGTTTATGTCCTTGCCAAGATCGGGATTATCAGTCCTGCCTTCCTGAAGAAAAACCGTAAATACGCGTTTGTAATCATTCTTATTGTGGCAGCCATTATTACCCCGCCCGACGTTTTCAGCCAGACGATTGTCACCATCCCGCTCTATAGCCTTTACGAAATAAGTATACTGGTAGCCAAGCGGGTAGCTCCGGTCCCTGACCCTGATCTTGCCGACGATGAAGATGAAGCTGAAGAATAGGTCGTTTGTTCTTGCTGATCTTCTCTAAAGGGATATCAAATCCAGCTTTCCTTTTTTTGAAAACCTTTTTAACGCACTTGCTTTCACGGGTGTCGTTATGCCCTTTAATTCTAAATTCAACATTGGAGATATTTTCAGAATCTCCTCCTTTGGCAGGGTACGGGCTCCAGATTTTGATAACCCGGCAGATCAACCAGCTGTTTTTCCTTTGTTTTTCCTGTTATTGTTGTTGTGCCCTGTAACCAAAGTGCAAACCTTGCGTCACATGCCTAAACACAAAAATTTAAAGCATAGAAATCATGGAAAAGAATAAACGTTTGTTTCGTTCAGCCAAGAGCAAAGTATTTGGTGGAGTTGCCGGTGGAATAGCCGAATATTTTGACATCGATCCGATAATTATCAGGTTGTTATTTGTGATCATAGCCTTTGCCGGTGGCGGAGGTGCCTTGGTTTACCTGATTTTGTGGATCGCGCTTCCACTCGAACCTATCACCCCTTTCACGATGAATATGGGCTCATCCGAAACTCCGGGGGCTGACACCAATGCTGACCCTTCATCAGCTGATTATAACACGGGTACTACCAGCCCTTTCACCCTTCCGGTGAAACCTGAAAACCGCAACGGACTCATTGGCGGAATTGTCCTGATATGCCTTGGAGTGGTTTTCCTGGCTAACAGGTTTATCCCCAGCATTAATTTTCACGACCTCTGGCCACTGCTGCTTGTTGTGTTAGGCGGTGTGCTTATTGCAACCAGTATGGCCGAACGTAAAAGTGACAAAAAAGAATAGTGTCACTTAAGGCTATTCAAGAAACCTATTTCCAAACAACTAAAAACAGAACACAATGAGCTACCGTAAAATATTCTGGGGACTTCTGCTGGTGATGATAGGCGTCCTTTTCCTCCTGAAAAATACAGGAGTGCTGTTCTTCAGCTGGCATACCATCTGGCACCTCTGGCCGGTAATACTGATACTTTGGGGTATTTCCCTCATCCCTGTGAAAGACTGGATCAAGCTTGTACTTTCTCTGCTCACCGTGATTGTCACTTTCTTCGCTTTACAGCAATATAGTCCTAAAGACGACCGTAACTGGAATTTCAACTGGAATAATGACAAGAACAGCGAGCAGGACGACGAAAATAGAGCCAAAACTTACAATAACGTGATGTCCGAAGATTTTGATTCGCTCACCAGATATGCCAATCTGAAACTCAATATAGGTGTTGGGAATTTCAGTATCAAGGATACGACCACCAAACTCATAGAAGTGAAACATGACAACGACAATGCAAACTACTCTATGACTGCCAAAGCCGAAGATAGCCTTACAACCGTTGATCTTTCGCTCGATAAAGGAGAATTCCATAACGGGAACATTAAGAACAACGTAGTGCTGAAACTAAATCCCAGCCCGATCTGGGACCTGGATCTGAATGTTGGCGCAGCCGAGGTGAATTTTGACCTTTCCGGTTTCAAGACACGCAATGTAAAAATTGAAGGTGGCGCCTCTGATATTGACATGAAGTTCGGGGCGGCTCTCCCGCTTACGGATGTGAAAATAGAAGCCGGAGCTGCTTCTATTACCATAAGAGTTCCTGAAAGTGCCGGCTGCGAAATTATTTCCAATACCTTCCTGGCAAGCAAGGACTTCAAGGGGTTTACCAAAACCGGGAAGCAGACGTATCAAACTTCCAATTTTGCCAGCAGCCCTAACAAAATAAAAATTGATCTGCAGGCAGGTGTAGCCAGCGTGGATGTTTTCAGGTATTAAACCTGAAATCAGAAGTCTTTTGGGTAAGATATCTCCGTCAGACTTTCATAAAACAGGGAGCTTAATATAGCTATCGTTTTAAACCTTGAATTTACATTCCCGTTCAAGGAAGCTGCTTAACAGAAAACATAATTCTTCCGGGGTATCCGCATGAACCCAGTGCGATGCCCCGGAAATTGTTTTTAATATCATTTCGGGGAACAGGCTTTTTATCAATGGGATGTCTTCATCAAGCACGTAGTCAGATTTTCCTCCCCGAACAAAGAGGGTAGGACCTATAAACTGGTTTTCGCTGCTGATGCCATCAAAAAGCTGGTCCATGCTCTCTTTGATCGCATCCAGGTTCAGTCTCCAGGCTAATTTGCCATGTAGCTTGTAATACAGGTTTTTCAGGATAAACATGCGGACCCTGGGATCCGGGATACGGGAGTCAAGGATTTTTTCTACTTCGGTCCTAGAAGTAATCTGCTCAAGGTCAATACCCAGCATCTGGCTGATGACCTGGGTATGCGTAACCCGTTCGGGATATTTGCGCGGGCTGATATCGATGACTACCAATTTACTGATCATTTCCGGGTTTTCGAGCGCATAGGTCATGGCTACTTTGCCACCCATAGAATGGCCGATAAGTATAGGGTTTTCGAGTTCATGCTCTTCGATAAACTCTGCCAGGTCATCGGCCATGGCGGGAAAGCTGTGGATGGATGTATGCGGCGACTGGCCGTGGTTACGCTGGTCGGGAATGTATACATGGAAAGTATCGGCAATACGTCGGCCAATGGTAACCCAGTTGTCGCTCTGGCCGAAAAGGCCATGTAAAATAATGACCGGCCTGCCGGCGCCAAATTCGCGGTAAAAAAGTTTCATATCAGGTTTTGGAGGTCATATCACTTTATAAGCGGTGAAGTATAACACACCACCTTGTTGTTGCCAAAGGTAGGAACCAGTAAGCTGTTTTTTGAAAGTATAATTCCGAAATCTGCAGCATTTACTCCCGGGAATGGTTCAAGCAGGATTTCCGGTTTCTTCCGCTTTGTAGCGATAAATACGGTGCCTGTCCAGTCGCTGAAAATGAATTTATTGTCCGGTGTAACATACAGGCCATCTACATCTCCTATATTTGTCATACTTACCAGCACTTCACCGCTCCTGATATCTGCCTGCAGCACACTGTTCCCGGTGCCAATATAGAGAATGCTGTCGCGCAGGAATAAACCGTTGGCACCTTTGAACATGTCGCCCTCCAGCCATAAATTTGTTTTGCCGTCGAATAAAACATAAACCTGCCCGTTCGCTGTTTCGGAGACAAATACCATACCGGAAACCGGGTCTACAGCTATGTCATTCAGGAACTTAGCTCCATCAACAGGGTAGCGGTTGAGAATGCTTGCCGTGCGGATATCAATCTCAACAATTTCATCGATATTGGTCACAAATAAATGCTTGTTGAGAATACCCATTCCCTTGGGTGCATCCAGGCCTTTGACCCAGTCGGCATTCAGTATTTTGCCATCCATTGATAAGGTAGCAATAAAGCCGTTGGTGTCCTTTTCGGCCGGCTTGCCGTTAATGTTTGAAACAAAAATAAGCCCGCTGGCGGTATCATAAAGTACCGATTCGGGCACTTTTAAGCCGGGTTCCGTTTCCCATTGTTTTTTCAGAACGGTGCCCGGCTTCACCAATTGTGCGCAGGCAACTGCTGTAGTGAGCAGGAACACAATAAAGAAAGCATGACTTTTCATAATAAATAAAATTATTTGGTGTCTTGATCCGTAACTACTTCGCCCGAATGGTAAGTGACTGTTTTTATTAGCAGTCCATTTTCATCCCAGAATTGCCAGGCGCCTTCTTCAAATCCCACCTTAAAGGTTCCTTCTTTCATTTTCTGCCCGTTGGGGTGGTAGTAAGTCCAGGTTCCTGTTTCGCGGCAATCGGTGTATGATCCTTCGTATTCCTTCATTCCGCCGGGGTAATAGTGAGTTGACAGACCGTTCATCAAACCCCCGGCATAGATCTTTTGGTATTCGAGTCCGCCTTCCAGGTAATAAAACCTGTACGGTCCGTTAAATTCGCCGTCGCGGTAGGTGATCTCCATCATAGGTTTTCCGTTAGGGTACCATGAAGTTTCCAGTCCATTCTGTTTGCCGTTCAGGTAGGGTGTTTCTATTTGCTTCTGTCCCGGGCCAAACCAGGCAACAGCCATGCCTGTAAAGGGGGTGTTTTCATCCTTAACATACACTAGTCCTTTGCGCTCTTCCGTCAGCCGGGGTTCGACCACCCTCTGTGCCATAGTGGCAAGGGCAGGGAACAGCAAAAGAAGGAGGAATATATAATTCAGCATGAATCCGGAATGCAGTTTGCCTGCCGGCGTTCTTTGATGTGACTTTGTCGGAGAAACAGCCATTGTATTCCTGGGTTTTTTTAAGTGTATTGTTATCGTAATTGTTGCAGGTATAATTGTATGGTTTTCTCCAACCCAAGGTACAAGGCTTCGCTTACCAAAGCATGGCCGATTGATACTTCGAGAATTTCAGGAATGGTGCGTACCAGGTACCAGAGGTTATTCAGGTCAAGATCGTGCCCGGCATTTATTCCCAGCCCGTTCCGGGTTGCCACCTTGGCGGCTTCGACGTATGCTGCGATTGCTGTAACACGGTCGAGAGGGTATTGGGTTGCATAGGCTTCGGTATACAATTCTATACGATCGGTGCCGGTTTCGGCGGCGTGTTGTACCATTTCGTTTACCGGGTCAACAAAAATAGAGGTCCGTATTCCATGCTTTTGAAATTCGGTTACCATTTCTTTCAGGAATGATTTGTGCTTTTTCGTGTCCCAACCGGCATTGGAAGTGATGGTATCATGCGAATCAGGAACCAGGGTTACCTGGGCAGGTTTCACTTCAAGTACAAGGTCGATGAAACGGGGAATGGGATTGCCTTCGATATTGAATTCTGTTTTAACCAAAGGATAGATCTCATATACATCGCTGTAGCGTATATGCCGTTCGTCGGGGCGGGGATGCACGGTTATACCCTGGGCGCCGAATAATTCACAGTCGATAGCGGCTTTCAGCACATCGGGCATATTTCCGCCCCGGGCATTACGAATTGTCGCAATTTTGTTGATATTTACGCTTAACTTTGTCATCACTTATTTTTAACGCTGTAAAATTACGAAACACCACGCTTGGTTTTACCACTTATTGGCACGATAATTGAACCTATAGTTTTATGATAGCAAAAGACCTCATATCAAGTGATGTACTGCCACTTAAGACTTCCGATACCGGACTTATTGCCATGCACTGGTTCGATGAGTTCAGGGTTTCGCACCTTCCCGTAGTCGGCGATTCTCAATTATTAGGCCTTATTTCCGAGGCAGATGTTTTTGCCGCTGCTTCTTTCGAAGAGCCAATCTGGAATTTCCAGCTCCAGTTTCAAAATATCTCCATACTCCAGTCAAGGCATATTTACGAAGCGATGAAGCTTTTTGCCGACTATAAGCTTACAACACTGCCCGTTGTGGATGAAAAAGGGACCTACCTCGGGGTGATCACACTGGCTGACCTGGTGGAGAAAATGGCGGCCACTGCAGCGGTGAGTAATCCCGGCGGAATACTGGTTCTTGAGCTGAATGTGAACGATTATTCCATGATTGAGATATCGCGCATTATTGAAGATAACGATACAAAGATACTTAGCATGTATGTTACCTCACCGGCCGATTCCACGCGTCTCGAACTCACTCTGAAACTGAACCGTATGGATATTCAGCCTGTCATACAGGCCTTGCTCCGATATGACTATACAATCAAGGCATCCTTTTTCGAAAGCGACTATTTCGACAACCTACGCGAACGCTACGACATGCTGATGAATTATCTTAACATCTGATCCTGCTTCATGGATTATCAAATTCAAAAACCATCAGTTAAGGCAGTCAGCATGTTGGTTCTGATACTGTTGTGTGTTTTTGGGATAAAGCAGGTTTTTCCCCAGGCAAATGCCCCGGATAAGCATGTTATAATTGCATCCGTAGAACTCACCGGGAATAAGAAGACCCTCAACTACATTATATACCGCGAACTGCTTTTCGCTGCCGGGGATACCCTCCCGGTGAACGAACTTGACCTACGCGTGCGCCAGTCGCGGCTCAACCTGCTCAATACCTCGCTTTTCAATTTTGTTACTATAGATACCGCGTTTCATGCCGTTCCCGGAAGTCCAGTGTGGGTAGATGTTAAAATATCGGTGCTCGAGCGATGGTATATATGGACAGTGCCTATCGTGAAAATCACTGACCGAAACCTGAATGCCTGGTGGCAATCGCGTGATTTTACCCGCATTAATTATGGACTGGATGTGAAATGGTACAATTTCACCGGGCGCATGGATGAGATGGATGCGAATATTCAACTGGGCAAAAACCGCCAGTTTATCCTGGCATACCACAATCCTTATATTGACCGGAATAAGCGCCTCGGTTTGGGTTTTGAGGCAGGATTCCGTAAAAACCGTGAGACGGGTTACATAACCGAGAATGATAAGCTCGTTTTTGCATTTGTCCCCGCCGGATTATCTACTGAAAAATATTTTGCAGCGAACAGTTCCTGGCGCAACAATATATTCACAACTCATGAACTGGCCATTGGCTGGCGTGATCTTGCTTTTTCCGATTCACTGCTGGTTCTCAATCCTGATTACAGTTTTGCAGGTGAAACGGCAGTTCAGTATTTATATCTCTCTTACAAACTGAAAATTGATCACCGCGACATCAAATATTATCCGCTTAAGGGGTGGTATGCCGACCTGGAACTGAATAAAACCGGTTTGGGATCTGCCTTTGGGGAAACGGTGGATCAAGCCTGGGCAAAAACCACCCTCAGATTTTTTGCTCAACATGCAGCACGCTGGTATTCAGGAATATCATTCATAGGAAAAGTATCGTCAGGTGCATGGCAGCCGTATTTTCTCATGCAGGGACTGGGATACAACCGCGATTATGTAAGGGGCTATGAGTATAATGTGATCGACGGAAAGCATTACATTGTTGTACGTTCAAATGTTAAATTTGCACTTGTCCCTGAACATACCCGAAACATAGGTTTTATTCCGGCACCAAAATTCGGAAGGATTCACTATGCTTTGTACCTGACTGCCTTTGCAGATGCAGCTTACGTTTGGCAACCGCAATGGATAGGCTTGAATAATAACTTGCTTCCCCGTACCTTTCTGGCAGGAGCCGGGTTAGGTGCCGACCTTGTTACGTATTACGATAAAGTTGTCAGGATTGAATACGCTTTGAACAGGTCAGGGGAAAGTGGTATCTTTATTCACTTTATTGCAGGCCTCTGAGGGCTTATTAAGCAGTTGCTGCTGTTGTTCCTGAAAAATAACCATACAAATTGTACCAAAGTGAAAATTGCATTATTCGGTAAAGAATTTGATAACGATCAACTCGAATACTTCCGCATTCTTACGGAAGCACTGGAAAACCGGGGTTGTAAGCTGCTTGTATGGAAACCCTTTCATGATTTTTTAAAGGATAAAATGGTGTTCCGGCAGGAGGTCAGTCTTTTTAGCGAACATGCTGATCTGAAGGGGCAGGCCGATCTACTCTTTTCGGTAGGAGGTGATGGTACCATGCTTCATTCGGTTAGACTGGTGCGTGATTCGGGCATTCCTATCGCAGGTATCAACCTGGGACGCATGGGATTCCTTTCGAGTATCCCCCGCACCGACATCATATCCGCTGTTGAAGATATACTGGAAAACCGCTACCGCATTGTCAGGCGGACCCTTATCAGCCTGCTTTCCCCTAAGGGACTTTTCAGCGATTTTAATTATGCGTTTAATGAACTTTCAATCAATAAGAAAGAATACTCATCGCTTGTGGTGGTCCATGTGTGGGTGAATGATCAGTTGCTCCATTCATACTGGGCCGACGGCCTGATAGTTGCTACGCCTACCGGGTCGACAGCTTACTCGCTGAGTTGCGGAGGTCCTATACTTACACCCGACTCCAGTAATTTTGTCATTACACCAATTGCCCCGCACAATTTATCGGTGCGGCCCGTCGTTATTCCTGACAGCAGCCTGGTGCGTATCAGGGTCGACAGCCGTGATCAGCAGGCCCTTGTTGGCCTCGATTCGCAATCGGCTGTTATTACTCCTGATATTGAGTTGGTTGTAGGAAAGGCAGGGTTCGAAATAAACCTGGTACAGCGTTTTAATGAGAACTTTTTTTCGACTATGCGGGCAAAGCTGAACTGGGGATCTGATATCCGCAATTAAGCGAAACGGCTTGTTTATAAATCGAATCCTCTTTTCAAGGAAAGGGTCAAATCCAGCATTATCAGCTTATAGTTCATAACTAACCTGCTATTAATCCTGATAATGGGGTAAGTTAAAGCTTTTCGTTAATGGTCCGGAATCAGGAGGGATCAGATATGGAACCTGAAATTTTTGCTTCATCCCGAACCTGTATTATGGGTATGAGGAGTAACGATTTTGGGGATGAAACAGGATTAAATCAGGCAATGCCTATACCATGCAGTCCGAATCAATATAAATACTACCTTTGCAGGCTTCAAAAAATTATGCAAAAAATCTTTATTTTCCTCATGTTTCTGGTGCTGCTTGCGCCATCTGCCCATGCGCAGAAATCAGGCGATCTGGGGGTATTAGGTGGGGTTACTTACTATGTAGGTGATCTTAACCCGGGTATGCCATTCCGTATGGCAAAACCGGCATTCGGAATCCTGTACAGGCAGAATTTTAATACGCGTTTAGCGCTGAGGGCGCATTTTATCCGTGGAACGGTGGCAGGGGATGATGCCATAAGCAAGGCCAACCCCGAACGCAACCTGAATTTTAAATCAACGATCAGTGAGGCCGGTTTGCAGTTCGAAATTAATTTCTTTGAATATTTCATTGGCAGCAAGATGCATTCCATTACGCCTTACATCTTCGGGGGTGCTTCGGTATTCTTCTTCAATCCATACGGGAATTTGCCGGGAGGGTCTGTGGAATTACAGCCTTTGGGCACTGAGGGCCAGGGCACGGCGGCTTATCCTGATCGAAAAGCCTACAACCTGTATGCTTTCAGCATGCCTTTCGGAATAGGAGTTAAATACAGTATAAGCAAGCTTTTTGGCGTGGGTGCCGAATGGGGAATGCGCAGGACTACTACCGATTACCTTGATGACGTCAGCCAAACGTATTACCTGAATCTGGCCGGGACCGTTCCAGCAAATGCTACCACAAAGCAATTGGCATCCGATCCTTTACTTACTCATAATGACGGGATGCAACGCGGTAACTCCCGCAATAACGACTGGTATTCGTTTGCCGGGATCTCGCTTACAGTTAAAATCAGGATGTTGAGCCAGGAACATTGTCTTGACCACCAACGTGAAGGTTATTAGAGGGTTACGGCTTCAATAACCGACTCAAATACATTAAGAATAATTAACAAAAGTGGCTCTTGCGGTAAACCACAAAAGCCTAAATTTGTCGAAAATGATGGAGAACAAAAATTTGATCGACACGATTGATAAAACGCGGCTGCCCAAACATATTGCCATCATCATGGATGGGAATGGCAGGTGGGCGAAACAACGTGGCGAACAAAGGGTTTTCGGGCACAATAACGGCGTGCAGGCCGTGCGTGATGCAGCAGAAGCTGCAGCAGAACTTGGAGTCAAATTCCTGACCTTATATGCTTTCTCAACCGAGAACTGGAACCGTCCCAAAGAAGAAGTGGATGCCCTGATGCATCTATTAGTGATTACCATCAGTAATGAGATTAAAACGCTTAACGAAAACAATATCAGGTTAAGGGCTATCGGGAACATACATTGCCTGGCTCCTCAGGTGAAGAGTGAGCTTGAAAAAGCGATGGAAGAAACTGCGGGTAATACACGCATGGATTTATTCCTGGCACTAAGCTACAGCGGAAGGTGGGAGATAGTCGACGCTATAAAAAAGATTGCACAACAGGTCCAGGAAGGCAAACTGAGCCCGGGTCAGATAAATGAAAAATTAGTTTCAGCCAACATGAATGCTCCTGATCTTCCCGATCCGGAACTCCTGATACGTACCAGTGGAGAATATCGTACGAGTAATTTCCTGATCTGGCAATCAGCGTATACCGAATTGTTTTTTTCGGCTAAACTCTGGCCGGATTTCAGTAAAGATGATCTATACGAAGCTATTATTGATTTCCAGCATCGCGAGAGGCGATTTGGTAAAACGAGTGAACAAATTATAAATTGCAAGGGATGATACTGAGGCGCTTTTCTTTACTTACTATATTAATTTCAATCCTTTCCATGCCTTTGATGGCACAGATTTCGATAGGTGACGAAGTTCCTGATATCAATTACAACCTTCCTAAAAAATATACAATCGGCGGTATCACTGTTACCGGTGTGCAATACCTGAACAGTTCTGTCCTGATTTCGCTTTCAGGGCTCCAGGTCGGCAATAAAATTGATATTCCCGGCGAAAGAATACGTTCGGCAATGGATAAACTCTGGCAGCAGGGACTCTTTGAAGATGTTAAAATATTAGCCACCCGTGTACAGGACGACCAGATTTTTCTGGATATCAGGTTGACTGAAAGGCCACGACTTTCCAAATTCAGTTTCAGCGGTATCCGTAAAGGTGAAGCCGATGACTTGCGTGATAAAATCAAAATATCGAGGGGTGATGTGGTTACTGATAACCTTGTAACCCGTATACAAAATACTATCATCAAGCATTATATTGGGAAAGGTTTTTTTGATGCCAGTGTTAAAATCATACAGATCAAGGATACTGCCCTTTTGAATAATGTCGCTCTTAGCATTGATGTGAATAAGGGCGGGCATGTGAAAATTGAAAAGGTAAATCTCATTGGCAATAATGAAGTGAGTGAACTCACACTCAAATCAGCTTTAAAAAAGACCAAGGAAAAAGGATCTTACAGGTTATTATATACGCTGCAGGAATCTTTGTTCGGGTTTTTCGGACATTTATTTGCGAAGGATTTAAAGCATTATCCTGCTTATGTTGAGGATGTTGCCGGAAAGAATTTAAAGCCCAGGATTTTCAAATCTTCAAAATTTATTGAAAAAGACTATGAGGAGGACAAAATAGCTCTGGTTAAGAAATTTTATGAAAGCGGGTACCGGGACGCAACCCTCGTAAAGGACTCGGTATATAAAACCAGCCGGAACGGTATAACCATCGACCTGCGCGTGTTCGAAGGCAACAAATACTATTACAGGAACATTTCGTTCGTCGGGAATACCAAGTTTACTTCCAACGAACTTGGTCTGCTGCTGGGTATACGCAAAGGGGATGTATACAACCAGGAACAACTGGATGCCGCCCTGCAGTTTAATCCTAATGGAATAGACCTTATGAGCCTTTTCGTGGATGATGGTTACCTTACCTGCACCATTGAGCCCATCGAAATAAGTGCCGATAACGATTCCATCGACCTGCAGATCCGTATACGCGAAGGCAGGCAGATGAATGTGAACCGGGTAAAAGTGGCGGGCAACACACGTACCAACGATAATGTAATCATGAGGGAATTGTACTCCAGGCCTGGCCAGCTTTTCAGCCGGCAGGACATCTTAAGGAGCCGAACTTCCCTGGCTCAGCTCAAATATTTTGACCAGGAAAAGATAGATATACAAACACCCAACATAGACCCTACAAACGGGACGGTGGATCTTGCCTATAAGGTAGAAGAAACCTCTTCAGATCAACTGGAACTTTCGGGTGGCTGGGGTTACGGCAGGCTTATAGGGACACTAGGTGTTTCCTTTAATAATTTCTCGGCGCGCAATTTCTTTGAAAAAGGTTCCTGGAAACCCATACCTTCGGGCGACGGGCAGAAATTGTCGTTACGTCTTCAATCCTATGGTAAGGGCTATGTGAGTGCCAGCGCTTCGTTTACCGAACCCTGGCTCGGAGGGAAGAAGCCAAACCAGCTGAGTGTTTCAACGTATGTTTCGGCCTTCAATAACGGGTATGCCAAAACCAGTTCATCTTATTATGGCTATAATATTACCGGTTTATCCTTCACCTTCAGCCGCCGCCTCAACTGGCCCGACAATTATTTTAACCTCTCTCAAAGTATAAACCTGCAGCATTACCAACTGGACAAGTATGTTCTGTTTGGCCTTCAAAAAAGCGGTCTGTACCAAAGTTATTCTTATTCCATTGCCCTGGGTCGTTATTCGACGGATGCCGCGATTTACCCGAGGGCCGGATCCGAGCTGAATATGTCGCTCGAGGTAACTCCTCCATACTCCTTACTTGCCCCTGGTTGGTTTGCAAATAAATCAGCCGAAGATAAATACCGTATGATTGAATTTCACCAGTGGAAAATGAGCGGTGCCTTCTATCAGCAGATTGTGGGCGACCTGGTGCTGATGGCGCGGACCAAAGTCGGTTTCCTGGGCAAATACAGCAGTGATATAGAGGTTACGCCTTTCAACCGTTATTTTATGGGTGGTGATGGAATGTCCGGGTACTCGGCCATCGATGGAAGACAATTGGTTGGTTTCAGGGGATATACCAACGAAAGTATGACTCCGGGATCGGGTATCTCGAGCAACCCACCGGGAGGGATAATCTTTAATAAGAGTACACTCGAACTTCGTTACCCTTTATCACTCAATCCGAGTTCAACTATATTCGGGCTCCTTTTTGTAGAGGCAGGCAACGACTGGTCTAAATTCAAGGACTATAATCCTTTCGATGTCCGAAGGTCTGCCGGTGTAGGCGTCAGGGTATTCCTGCCGATGTTTGGGTTACTGGGCCTCGACTGGGGTTATGGCTTTGATGCCATTCCGGGTACACCTGCGGCCAATAAGGGACAATTCCATTTCTCGATTAATTCATCCATCGATTAAGCGTTTTGGCAGGTTTTTTGTAAAGAAAACTATATATAAACTAAACTTCATATAAATTAATACCGGGGGCTCATACCATGAAAAAGATCATTTTACTTGCAGCAATACTTTTTGCTTTTGGTTTTGGCGTTTCAGCGCAGAAGTTCGCCTATGTGAATACCGACTATATACTCGATAATGTTCCCGAGTATGCCGACGCCCAGACGCAGCTTGATGAACTTTCGGTGCAGTGGCAGAAGGAAATCGAAGTTAAATTCGCGGAGATTGATAAGATGTATAAGGAATTCCAGAACGAATCTGTTTTACTTCCTGAGGACATGAAAAAGAAGCGGGAAGATGATATTGTAAAAAAAGAAAAAGAGGGAAAGGATCTTCAGAAAAAACGTTTCGGGAAAGATGGTGACTTGTTTAAGAAACGCCAGGAATTAGTTAAGCCCATTCAGGAAAAAGTATATAATGCCATCGAAGAAATTGCCAATGCCGAAAACTATGCCGTTGTCTTTGATAAAGCCAATAACGCCACGCTTATTTATAGCAACCCGAAGTTCGATATAAGTGAGCAGGTACTTGATAAACTGGGTTATACCTATAAGCCTCAGAAGACTCCGGACAAAAATCAACAGACGCCTAAAAGTAAAAAATAGCTTGCCGGTGCCAGAGTTATCGTCTTTTTTTTAACTTTGCGCCTTATTTATTCAAAAAATAATTAAACTCCCTACCTAAACAATGATGAAGAATCTCTTAAAAGTTTTAGCAATTGTAGTACTGGTTGCTGTTGCAGCAACCACGAATGCGCAGAAAGCTACTAAAATCGGACATATTGACTTTGGAAAATTACTGGAACAAATGCCAGGACAAGACACGGTAAAAGGTGTGATGGAAAAATACGTTCAATCGTTACAGGGCCAGCTGCAGACTATGCAATCGGAACTGGAACTGAAGGGTGCTGATTATCAGAAAAATGCAGCCACTATGTCGAGCATTATTAAATCAACCAAGGAAAAAGAAATTACTGATCTGCAGGGTCGTATCGAGGCTTTCCAGCAGTCAGCTCAGCAGGACATTTCAGCAAAACAGACCGAGCTGATCGCACCTTTTGTCACTAAGGCAAAACAAGGGATCAAGGATGTAGCTAAAGAAGGTGGATTTTCATATATCATGAACGCGGTTGAAGATATTCTCCTGTATTCAGAAGGTGGTGAAGATGTTATGCCTTTAGTGAAGAAAAAGCTGGGTATCAACTAGTAAGAAACTGTTTCATAGTATTGAATTACTCCGGGCTTGCCCGGAGTTTTTTTTTGTAAGGTATTTTCTTCGGGAATTACGTTTGATAGTCCTGGTGTGTATAATTGCAAACGAATCAGAATGTGAATTGAGACCAGGCAAATCAAAAAGAAAGCCGGGCATTCATCTATGCCCGGCTTTCCTGCGGTTAATTGAGCGGGTTAATCTCTTCTCCCGTTAAAAATCATGATATAGTACAACAAGGTTGCCAGTGAGGACAGAGCGGCAACCACATAGGTATAGGCCGCCCATTTGAGGGCATCCTGGGCCTTGGGATGAGTTTCGTAGGTGGTGATGCCGCTGTTGTTCAGCCAGAGAAGGGCGCGTCGGCTGGCATCAATTTCAACCGGTAAGGTAATAAAACTGAACAGGGTTATGGCCGCAAACAAAACTATACCCGCCAGCAGCAATTCAGGAAAGCGGTTCACCACCAAAATGCCGGCAAGTAATACCCACTGCACCCATTTTGAAGCAAAACTGACCGCCGGGACGAGGGCGCTGCGCATTTGGAGGAAAGCATAAGCTTCGGCATGCTGAACGGCATGGCCGCACTCGTGGGCAGCAACAGCGGCAGATGAAATGCTTGATTTGTAGAACACATCCTGGCTTAGGTTCACCGTTTTGGTTTCCGGGTTATAGTGATCTGTAAGTTGTCCGCTTACCGATATTACCTGAACGTCATAAATACCGTTATCCCGCAGCATTTTTTCAGCTACATCTTTTCCGGTAAGACCATTACCTATAGGAATAGCTGAGTATTTCCTGAATTTTGATTTCAATACCTGGCTCACGATCACACTCAGTATCATGAAACCTATAAACATCACTATGTACATGATTTAGCTCTTTTAGTCGGGAAAAAGAATACAAATTTCCTGCCAATCGTTTACTGCGTCATTCTGGCAGGGAGGTAATTTGGATGGAATAGAGTGAGGGAAATGAAATTTTACAGTGTGATGCTTGTGACCACTGAAGTGCCTAGAGTGCCTGTGTTTTTATAATGCTTAAAGTTATCAGTTGCTAACAATAATTGTACAAAAAAATCAGGTTATGTATTCACTCTAGGTACTCCAAGTACTCATAACTTTAGGCACTTCTTCTTCTCTACTTACCCGTTATC
>JBAXXB010000016.1:0-26888 GCA_037128115.1 Bacteroidota bacterium | reverse complement strand
CAACTGCAACTCCACCCCTGACCGTTCCCTCACCCCCTTCCAATCTGACTGCGGTGCCTGCCAGGCTCCGAAGGATATTCCCGAATCAGTCGCAGCCGCTTCGGGTGCAGCCGTTAAAGTAGCTGCCTTGTTCAGCAACGACGAACTAACCAGGGATCCCCTGGTAGCACTTGTCAACCGCCAGGCGCCTCCTGTTTTCTCATCCTGCGTAGGATGCTTCCTCTGCCAGAGTGTTTGTCCTTACCAGGCTATCGAACGGGAAGAGATAAAGAACAGGAACGGCGAAGTGATCAAGACCCTTGCAAGGGTCAACGAAGGTCTCTGCCAGGGTTGTGGTACCTGTGTGGCCCTTTGCCGCACCAAGGCAATCGACATACATGGATATTCGAACCAGCAAGTTTATACCGAAATAATGGCTTTGTTAAACGACTAATAGCTTATAGAATGCAGGACTTTGAACCAAAAATCGTGGCATTTGTGTGCAACTGGTGTACCTATGCCGGCGCCGACCTCACGGGTACGAGCCGGATCAAGTATTCGGCCAATGTTAAGATCATCCGTTTTCCCTGTACAGGGCGTATTGATTTCATGATCCTCATGAAAGCATTCGAAAACGGGGCCGACGGCATCATCGTTTCAGGCTGCCACCCGAACGATTGCCATTACAGTACAGGTAATTTCCATGCCCGCAGAAGGTGGATCGTATTTCGCAACCTGCTTAACTTTATGGGTATTGACACTGAACGAATACAATTCAGTTGGGTTTCAGCTGCTGAAGGTTTCAAATGGGCCGATGTGGTTAACAACAGTGTAAAAAAAATCAAGGAATTAGGCCCTTACGAAAATTATAACAAGATTGCCGTTTCCACTTTATTTAACGAGGAGGGTGCCAGCAATGAATAAACTGATAGAAAGAGTTTCACAATTACTCACCGATAAGACCATTGCAGTGTTTATAGGTTACGGCAAAGGTTCAGCCGGCCGCATCAGGGCTATATTTGCCCGGACCGCTGCCGATACGGAAAAACTGATATTTACTGCCGACTGTACGCAAAACCTGGCCGGGTACCTGCTTAAACACGAAGTCAAACATCTTGGAAGGATAGGGATTCTGGCGAATGTTGCCGCTTTACGAAGTATTTTGCAGCTCGCTTCCGAGTTCCAGGTCAAGGACGGGGAAGTGGTAATACTATTTCCGAATACGGACGGAGCTATTACTGAATTTCCGGATTTCCACTCTATAGAGGAGTACCTTGCTACTACCGAGACGGGAATAACCTCTGACGAACAGGACAGGATTTCCAAACTGGAAGCCATGACTTCAGCTGAACGCTGGAATTTCTGGAATAAGGAATTTGAAAAATGTATCAAGTGCTATGCCTGCCGGGCTGCCTGCCCCATGTGCTATTGCCACCGCTGCACCACGGATGTAAACCAGCCTCAATGGATACCGGTTGCCAGCCACGAGCGTGGTAACCTCGATTATCACCTCATGCGCGCCATGCACCTGGCCGGCCGTTGCGTGAACTGCGGCGAATGCGCCAGTGCCTGCCCCATGGATATACCGCTTAACCTGCTGACCTACCAGCTGATCAGCCCGATCAAGGCTGATTTTGGAGCCACGGCAGGCATGAAAGCCGATGCGGTTTATGCACTTTCGACCTATAAACCCGACGATAAGGAGAACTTCATTATCTGACCTATGGAAAAAGAACTTAAAATACTGAAATACAACGATCTTTCTAAGCTTATCGAAAGGTTCCGTTCGCAGGGATACTCTGTTTTGGCACCGGTGCATAAAGGCAAGGTTGTTGAGATTGAACTGGTAGATTCACTGGATGCTATTGCACTGGATGTGCTTATTTCGACCCAGTCGGCTAAAAAAGCTGCATTCCCGAAGGTGGAGAAAACACTCGATTATACCCTCGAAAAATCCGGCGTCATCCAGCACCCGGTTAATCCTGGAAACTATAAGGAAACTGTTCTTTTTGGTGTCAGGCCCTGTGATGCGTCCGGTTTCAAGGCTTTGGATGCCATATTTGGCGAAGCGCCTGCTGATGAATTCTACCTCGGGAAAAAAGCGAAAACCACCATTATTTCCTTTTCCTGCCCAACGGCTGATGAATATTGCTTCTGCACTTCGGTAGGAGGGGGACCTGGTAATACACAGGGCAGCGACCTGCAGCTTACCGGAATCAGCAAGGATGAAATTCTTGTTGAAATACTCACGGAAAAGGGTAAAACACTATCCGGCCTTTTCGCTGAACTGCTAACTGCTCCGGCAGGCGATATCGACAAAGCTAAATTCCTGGCCGATGTTAAACCTGCATTTGATTGCGACAGCGTAATCGAAAAAACTACGGCTTCCTTTAATGACTCGGCACTATGGCTCGAACAGTCGCTCCGGTGTATAGGCTGCGGGGCATGTGCTTTCGTTTGCCCTACCTGTGCCTGTTTCGATTTCCAGGATGAACAGAATACCAAAAAAGGAGTCAGGCTCCGCCTTTGGGATTCCTGTGGATTTTCGCTTTTTACTTTGCATACTTCAGGGCATAACCCACGCGAAGTCCAAAGCCAGCGTTGGCGCCAGCGCATTATGCATAAATTCGCTTATATGCCTGAACAGCTTAAGGTTGTCGGTTGCGAAGGTTGCGGACGCTGTTCCAGGGCCTGCCCGGTGGATATGAATATTAAGGAACATTTGACTTCGATTGCAGAGCACTAAGCACCAAGCACCAAGCACTAAGCACTAAGACTAAGCACTAAGCACTAAGCACTAAGCACCAAGCACCAAGCACAAAGCACCAAGCACCAAGCACTAAGCACTCTACAATAACCCAGCATACAAAACACTATGGACCAACAGAATATTTACCAGCCTTACCTGATGGAGATCGAGAAGATCACCGAAGAGGCACCCATGGTCAAAACATTCCGGTTGAAATTCACCAACGAAGAAGAAGGAAACAATTTTACTTTCCATACGGGTCAGTTTGGGGAATATTCCGTTTTCGGTGAAGGAGAGGTGACATTCTGCGTGGCTTCACCCCACACACGGAAAGGATATATTGAATGCACTTTCAGGGAAGCCGGAAGGGTGACCAGCGAACTGGCCAGCCTCAACGAAGGCGATACCATTGGTTTCAGGGGACCTTACGGGAATATTTTCCCGATCGAGGACTGGAAAGGCAAGAACCTGCTGTTTATTGCAGGAGGTATTGCACTGCCCCCCATGCGCAGCGTAATCTGGTCGTGCCTCGACCAGCGGGACCAGTTTAAAGATATTTCTATTCTTTATGGCGCCCGCACGGTCGCTGACCTGGTTTATAAACAGGAACTGGAGGAATGGAAGGCACGCCCCGATGTGAGATTAGTTACCACTGTTGACCCGGGAGGCGAAACTCCCGACTGGAAAGGTGAAGTCGGGTTTGTACCGACCATTCTCGACAGGATGACACCAATTAGCGAAAATACCATTGCCATTGTTTGCGGTCCCCCGGTGATGATCAAGTTTACATTCCCTATACTCGAAAAATACGGTTTTTCCGATGAGCAGGTATTTACCACCCTCGAAAACAGGATGAAATGCGGGCTGGGGAAATGCGGTCGCTGCAATGTAGGCAAAGTATTTGTCTGCAAGGACGGACCTGTTTTTACACGTACACAGCTTAAGCAACTGCCCGACGAATATTGATATTTGCTGAATTTTATTTTAAAGACCTCTTGGATATACGAGCAGGTCTTTTTTTTTGATTGCTGGATGTGAATTGTAAATGTGCATCCTGACATTCAGCACTATTCCAAGTATTTCTAAAGAATACAGGATAAATAATAGTTGATTTCCTTGTCAGAAATATCCGATTTTTCAGATTTATCATAGATGCAAAGAAGGAAAACGGAGCTATCAATTATCTGGACATGAGTGATGAGCCTGGCACCACCGGATTTTCCTTTTCCTTTGCTGGAAATAGCCAATCTGATTTTATAACAGCTGTTATTCAATGAAGCTCCCAGCTTTGGGTTGTTTCCCAATTCGTCAATTAATTTTCCGAACTCAGCCTTTAATGAGGGGAATTTTTTAGCTAGACGTTTGAGCTGCTTATCAAATGGAGGGATTGTAAAGACATTATAGCTCATGAAGCAATTCTTTTGCAGACCTTGCTTTTAACTTACCTTCCTTCACAAGGTTCATGTTATCAACTGCTTCCTTGAGTTCCGTTAATAGTTGTGCCTTTTCGGGAGAGATCGTTTGTGCCTTGACAAACGAAAAACTATTTAGCAGTTCCATAAAAAATGCTGCTTTATGATCGGGTATTTCTAACAGAACTTTCATGTGTAATTGATTGTTTAAATTTAACGTTTGTCTGCCTCAACGGCAGGTAAAAGAAAAACAGGTTGAAAGGAATATCATGTTACATGTATAACGGATTTAATCCTGTTTCTATTTGCAAAGGTAGCGATAATGAAAGGACTGATTTATTCCTCTTGCTGAAAATCTTAGCAGGCATCAGTTCAAAAACCAGGATATTTAGGGGGAAAGTGATTTTGTAGCTTATTACTGAAATGCAACATGGATTTTGTAAAGTAAGGCCCCTTAGAAAGATAATT
Source organism: Bacteroidota bacterium (assembly GCA_037128115.1). Taxonomy (GTDB): domain Bacteria; phylum Bacteroidota; class Bacteroidia; order Bacteroidales; family UBA4417; genus UBA4417. The sequence continues at coordinate 22,280 of JBAXXB010000016.1, read as the reverse complement.
TTATTCCACCTTTTGCCATGTTTTCCTTTTGCCCCGTTCGCTGTATTGAATGATGCCGACCGAATCGGCAATATACACTTGCCAGAAACGACAATGTATGTCTGCGAGTGTATCTTTTTCGATTTTAAGAACGTTGCGGTTCAGGTGGTCACTACTTATAAATTCAGCAATGATACTGCTGAAAGCATATCTGAAATTCATACCAACAGTAGCCAAACATACAAGGCTGCTTTAACTTTTAACCCGGTAGTATAAAACATCAATATAGGACCTGGCAAGGTCGACTGAAGCGTCGTATTTTTGCTGCGCTTCAGCCTGGGTAGTAGCCGGAACATAAATGTAAATCAGTATATTGAAATTCCCCGGGTTACTGGTAAACGACTGCTGAAGGTTTAGCGAATAGGGGTTGCTGCTCCATACCGCCGGCACTTCGCTTTGATGTTCAAAAAAGAAATCCGGTGGGGTAGAGCTTGGCAGGATTGCAAATGCATTTACCGAAATTATAGAACTGGCCTGGGTTTCGCCAATGTGAATGGTGATTTCTGCATTTTTGTAAATGCAGATATTCGATGCATCCACCGATATCCTGAATAATGCGGTGCCAAAATCCAGGCTAAAGAATTCAGCATGCAGGTTGTCCCAGTCGAGGTTTGCAGAGTTCCCGCAGGTTTTTTCGTCGTCAGTTGTCGTTTTATCGCACGACAGGAAAAGGAATCCTGAAGCAATCAGGATGTTAACGAAAATGATTTTAGGGCTTTTCATAAATTCGGTTTTAAGGATCAGATTAAAAGGTTCGTTTAATTCCTCGCTTTCATTCCTGTTGCAACCACCGAAAGGCAAATGCCTGTTTGGCATATATCCATGCGCATGGCATGGTGTACTATCATTTTTATTAGCTGGTACTTCAATTGTTCCTGTTAGTTCCTGCATGGTAAATCAGAGTCAATTGGTGCATTGTCAAAGAACTTCCCGGTTTCGCGACAGGCTGGGGGAAATCCAGTATCCGGCCCGGCTTTTCACCTATGTTACTTAGGTATACACATAGGTTAAGGTTAAGTTTGATCCGCTCAACCTTAACCTCAACCTTAACCTTAACCTCAACCTCAACCTTAACCTTAACCTTAACCTTAACCTTAACCTCAACCTTTTTTAAACTCTCTTCCAGGTTATTCTTTTGAGTCTAAATTGTTCGTATTAAGCGGTTATTTGCCCAATGGGCTGTTCTTTACTTACGTCCTTACCTGCATGGCGGCGGGTAGCACGGGCCTTAAGCTGCGTTTTGTAGTAGCTTATCAGTTCATTCAATTCGTTGGCGGGAGCCGTATAATCGACATCCTCGTATTCCGAACTGCAAAATTCGAAGGCCTTGAAAAAATCGTTGAGAGTTTTGTCGATTTCGTTACGTATAGCACGCGAATCCGCTTTTTCAAGGGCAGCATCTTCTTTGTTGCGTTGCATAAACAGCCCGGCAAACTGAGTGTTCACCACACGCAATTGTTCGAAAAACAGGCCGAGGTTCAATGAGGTGGCAGCGGCCTGTACCTCTGGTTTTGCATCGTAATCGGCCAGCAGGTCATCGATGCGTTTGGTTTCAGCATTGTAGGTATCCGCGGCAATATCGCGGCCTGCGGTGTCGAAATAATGCTCCAGTATCACTATATGCGGTGCCAGCGAAGGCATGTTGAGCCTGCCCATGAGACTTACCTGTGCCGGGATAGCTGTAATCAGGGCGTCGCGTTCGTCGTCCAGTTCCTGCAACTGCCGGCTGAGGATGCTGCCTTGTTCCTGCGCCTTGATTTTGGCCAGCTCCGGCAAATAGAATGTTACACGGCCAAATGCCTTCGCCAGGTGCAAGGCTTCGGTGGTATACCTGAGAATAATGTTTACGACCTGATTGACGAATAAGGTGTATTCGCTGTTCCAAAGGGTCCTGAATGGTAGTCGGAAAATCTTTACACTCATAGCTTTAGAAGATTAAAATGAATAATTTGAATTGAATTAAACAAAGATACATCTGTTTAATGCGATTATGTTCGCAGCCAGCTTGAAAAATTTTGTACCAGATCCAATTTTTATCTTTCGGATAAAAAAATAGCATGCGACGCCTTGACCTATTTATAATGACAATGATCCGCGGCATTCTCGAAAAAATTAGGCTGAGGCAACCTGGGTTCAGGGCGGTTTTGCCCAAACTGGGCAAAGGCAAACTAAGTTTAGGGCGGGCTTACCCAAATTGGGCAAAGGCAAACTAAGTTCAGGGCAGGCTTGCCCAAACTGGGCAAAGGCAAACTAAGTTCAGGGCAGGCTTGCCCAAATTGGGCAGAGGCAAACTAAGTTCTGGGCGGGCTTGCCCAAACTGGGCAGAGGCAAACTAAGTTCTGGGCGGGCTTGCCCAAGCTGGGCAAAGGCAAACTGGGTCAAGGGCAGGCTTACCCAAACTGGGCAGATGCGAACTGAGTTCCGTGCAGGTTTGCTATAATTGGGAAAAGGCAAACTAAGTCGAAGGATGGCTTGCCCATACTGGGCGGTGGTAAGTTTAATATTCAGGGCGCTACTCCAACTTGCGCCCTGAATATTATTAAAAGCTGAGAATGTAGGTTGAATCTTGAGGGGATATGAATCAAGCGGATTTGTTTGTTCCCCATGGTAATTCGCAGCAACCGTTGTTAATTTATCACTCCAGGCACTCTAAGTACTCCAGGAACTAAATGCACTGCTAATAAATCTCCGAATACAACTGCATAAACTGCACCCTTTCGAATTCGGCCGGGTTTTTGAGGCTTTGTTGGTTCAGTTTACCCCTGAAATCGGCTATGCCGGCATATCCTTTTTCATCCATCCATCGGTTGATGCCCGAAATAATTTCGCCTATCACGGGGTACCCGTGTTTGTACATGGCCGAAACCACCTCAACGGCGGTAGCGCCGGCAAGTATCTGTTTGATAGCAGCTTCGCCGGTATGTATCCCCGTGGTAGCTACCAGCGGGCATTCGACCCTGCCCGACAAAAGTGCGATCCAGCGCATCACATGCGAATACTCCGAAGGGTCGCTGAGTAAAAACTTGGAATTCACTTCCATGCGATTGATATCGATATCCGGGTGAAAAGGACGGTTGAAGAGCACCAGGCTGCCGATGCCTGTCTTCGACAGTTCGATGGCCGTGGTGGCAAGGCCCGATAAGTAGAAACCTATTTTGAGCGAAACCGGTATGCTCACCTGTTTCAGAACAGCTTCCACGATATCAAAATAAACTTTCTCGTTTTCAGCCGAGTTTTTCATGGTATTGGAAGGCAGAACAAATACATTCAGCTCCAGGGCGTCGGCACCGGCTTCCTCAATCTTGCGGGCAAAATAATGCCAGTCGTAGGCACTTGTGCAGTTAATACTTGCAATTAAGGGAATATCTATCGATTTTTTGGATTCTTCCACAAAGCTGAGGTACTTGCCCAAAGTTTGCGATTTCGCATGATCCTGAAGGTATAGATAGGCTTCCTCGTAATCATATTCTCTTTCCTGCAATACGGACTGGTACCCTTTATGGAACGAATTGCCATTATCTTTGCCTGTATCGTTGAGGTAATGTGCCATTTCGTGCATGATCTGCTCCTCGAAAATGGATTTTAGTACCAATGCACCTGCACCGCTTTCGGCAGCATGCTTAACTCCAGCAACCGTACCGGTCATTCCTGAACTGCCTATGATAACAGGATTTTTTAATTTCATTCCCAGGTATTGGATCGATAAATCAGCCATATAGATTCCGTTTTTGAAAGATTAAGAGACGCTTACGTTTATAACAATTATTTTATTTTCCAGGTTTACGTGTTGTGATACAGGGATTTCCTGTTTCCGCAATTCGCAATGCTCACATTTTGTCAGCCTGGGCAAAACCGGAGGCCTTTTCTTATCTGCTGTTTGGTAAAACCATTTAGGTCGCACTGACCGGCAGATGTAAACTGACTATTAATGCACTAACAAAGATATAATTCTCTTTGATTGTATGGCAAAAATGACACAAGAATATTATCAAAGAATACTCCCCTGGTGCAGGCTTGTCTCAGCAAATAGATTTCAATTCATTAAGCCTTTTACCAGGGATGATTCTTCCATTTCTGCCGGGTAATTCCTGTATAACATCCGGAGTAGGGTTGGGTAAACGATCAGCAGCAAAGGCAGTGCAATAATGAATCCTCCTATTACTGCAATGGCAAGAGGTTGGTGAAGTTGGGCCCCGACTCCCATGCCCATGGCTATAGGCATCAGGGCTACTATAGCCCCGAGAGCTGTCATGAGTTTGGGCCGCAGCCGGGTCGAAATGGCATAAACAACGGCATCTTCCACCTGCCCGGTCTTCAGGCTTTGCGCAAACTGCAGGAAAGTAAAAATAGCATTTTCGCCTATGATTCCCACTATCATGATGATACCTGTATAACTTCCAACGTTGAGCGGTGTGCCCGTTATATAAAGGGCTATAAGGCTGCCGGCAATTCCCAGCACTGCGATAAACATGATAAGCAGGGCAACGCGTATCCTTTTAAAAAGGAAAAGCATGACTAAAAATACCAGCAGGCTGGCCGAAATGAGAATGCGCAGCAGTTCGCCGAAAGATTGTTGCTGTTCCTGGTAGGCACCCCCGTAGGTAATATGGTAGCCCTGCGGAAGGTGAAGCTTGGTCTTTATTTCATGCTGGATGTCGCTCATTACGCTGCCCAGGTCACGGTTGTTGAGCCGCGCTATTACAGGGATCATGGGCTGCAGGTTTTCGCGTTCCACTTCGGCCACGCCAGGTTCAACCGATATAGTAGCCAAACGGGTTATAGGCTGCAACTTCCCGTCGGGTAAAAAAACCGAACCCTGCCTGAATTTTTCGAGAGGAGTTTGTGCCGCACCCTCATACAACATACGGACCCCGGTAAGCTGTTCCTTTTCGTAGATATCGCTTATCATGGTGCCTTCGAGCTGGATCTGCACCTGGTTCTGGAAATCGGCAGGCGAAATGCCAAACTGGGCAAGCCGCTCATTATCCGGTTCAATATTCACTGATGGTCCTGCCACCGTGATGCCGTTGAAGACGTCGGCCGTGCCTTTTACATTTTCGACCAGGGAAGCAACCTGCCTGGCTAAATCCTGCAGTACTTTGGGATTATCGCCGAAGATCTTTATTTCGACGGGCTGGGTCGAGGCCATAAGGTCGCCCAGCATATCGCCTATCACCTGGCCGAAATCAATCTGTAAAGCAGGTTGTGTCGCAACGACTTTTTTACGGATAATATCTATAACCTCTTCGGTAGTGAGTTTCCTGTCCTTTTTGAGTTGTATAAGGTAATCACCATAGTTGGGCTCAGTGATGAAGAATCCCATCTGGGTGCCGGTTCGCCTCGAATAGGAGGCAATTTCGGGTATAGAAGGGAACAGCTTTTCAACTTCACGGAGCATGCGGTCAGTTTCCTGCAAGGAAGTCCCGGGAGGCGAAACATAATCCAGTACGATCGAGCCTTCATCCATTTCGGGAAGGAAACCCGTTTCGAGGCGTTGCGAAATCAGGTATGCCGAAACTACCAGCAAACCAATGAACAGGAAGCTCAGTACCGGCCGGCGGATAAAAAAAGTAATCCATTTGCCCGAATGCTGCCGGTGCTTGTACTTCTGTTTCAGCGTGCCGCCTTTCCCCGAAAAGAGCAGGTAAATAACCGGCAATCCAATCCAGGTGATGATAAAGGAACATACCAGGGTGATCATCATGGTGTTGGCCAGTATCCTGAAATAGGCCCCGGCAACCCCGCTAAGGAGCGCAAAAGGCAGGAATATGACTATGGTGCTGATGGATGATCCTACCATGGCCGGGAACAGGAAACGTATAGATTTCGATAGTAAATCCCTTGTCGGGGTTTCCGGGTGCTCTTCGTGGGTCCGGTGTATCTGTTCCACCACTACAATGGCATCGTCAATTATTAATCCTATCGAAGCCGCTATGGCTCCCAGGGTCATGATGTTGAAGTTGTATCCAAACAGATGCAGTATAAGCAGGGTAAGCGAGATCGTGATCGGGATGGTCACCAGTATGACCGCGCTGGCTTTAAACGAACGCAGGAAGAGGATGGCAACCACAATGGCCAGCAGCAGCCCTATCCAGAGGCTGTCGCTCACGCTGCGAATGGAATCGTTTACGAAATCAGCCTGCACATAATACGGTTGAAGGCTTATGCCTTTAGGCAGGATTCCATTGTTAAGTATATCTACCTTGGCTTTGATATCATTGGTAAGTTGCACGAGGTTTACGTCGGGTTGCTTCACAATAGCTACCAGCAGAGCATCCTTTCCGTCGGAGTTAATGCGTATATATTCTACCTTCTCGGCAATGCGAACCATAGCTACGTCCTTCAGGAGGATGACCCGCTTGCTGTTGTTACTGATGCAGAGATTCTGCAGCTGGTCCAGGTTTTCGATGGCCGCATCAGTAACCGTAAGGTAAAGCCTGTTGAAGTCAGTGAGATAGCCGTTGCTGGTGAGAAAGTTGCTTTGGCTTAGAGCCGTGCTGATTTGTGCCGGGGTTACTCCCAGCACACTCATTTTCTGCGCATTGAGTTCTATATGGTATTCCTTGGTTTTTCCTCCTATGACCCGTACTTCCGACACGCCTTCGACCTGCGACAGAAACGGTTTTATTGTATAATTGGCCAGCTGGTTGAGTTCGATATTGCTTCGTCCCCGGGCCTCCAACACATAACCTGCCACAGGCAATATGGAAGGATTCATTTTCTCGACAGTGATCTGAGTTCCTATAGGAAGTTCGTCCTTCACCTGGTTAATGGATGATTCAATCTGCTGTTTACTCAGATCAATGTCGGCATTCCAGTCCATGAAAGCGGAAATCTCGCAACTTCCGCGGCTTGTGATGCTGCGCACGTTCTTAAGCGAAGGCACCCTCTTGATGGCATTCTCGAGTGGTTTGGTCACCGTCACCATCATCTTATTCACAGGCTGCAGGCCATTTTCGGCAATTACTTTAATTTTAGGGAAAGTGACTTCAGGAAACAGCGACGATTGCATGCGCGAATATGCAAACAATCCACCCATCAGAATGATGACCAGCAGTATGGAAACCGGGTTTTTATGGGTTACAAAGAAGTTGTTCATTCCTGTTTTTGCTTGCTTATCATTACAAAAGCTGTGTCGGGTAAGCCATACTGACCGGATTGTATGATCCTGTCCGTTGGATTGAAAAGGGGAGAGGTAATCTCGATTTTTAGGTCGGTGGATATTCCCTTTGTTACGGGTATTTTAACAGCAGTACTGTCGTTGATGAGTTTCATAACCCAGAAGTTTTCCATAGTCTCATCGGACAGTACACAGGATTTGTCGAGTACCTGGGTGTTTTGCTTTGTATTCTTTACCAGGTAAACAGAAGCAACCAGGTATTCAGGAAGGTTTTGTTTCAGTGAAACAATTACTTCACACACCTGGGTTTGCGACACCGGATCCATGGCTGAAAGCGGGGCCTGTATGGTTCCGTTCAGCCTGCCCGAATCGGGTAGCACCACCATGCAGGCTGTCCCGGCCGTCGCATACCTTTTAAGCTCAAAAGGTACATTAAGCAGGAATACAAAGCTGCCCTGCTGGGCAATAGTTGCCAGTGCATCGCCATCCGTGCAATAATCGTTGATATATTTGTTCACTTCGGTAACCATGCCCGATTCAGGTGCTTTAATTTCGATAAGCCCCCGTATGTGGAAGGAAGTATCAGCAGGGTGGTATTTACTCAGGGCTTCGGCTTCTTTAGTACGTATATAAAACAAAGGTCTGCCGGCTTGCACATAATCACCTACATGGACCAGGCATTTTTCGATATAGCCGGTAGCATTGGCTTTTACCTGGTTCTTTTTCAAGAAGGCCGAAGTGGCAGGGAGCCGGATACTTTCGCTTATGCTGCTGCGTTCTACACTTGTCACCGTGACCGGTGTTTTTACTTCAGGGTCCCTCGCATCAGCACTTTCACCGGTGTTTTTACATCCTGAAACTATAAGGACCAAAACGGCAATCGGAAATATCAATCTTCTCATTTCAGGAAATTCAATTGGTTAATGAGCAGCATACGGTTGATTTCGGCTAAGGCGAGACTGTTTTGAGTGCTAGCATAGTTGTTGATGGCAAGCAGGAAATCGCTGAACTTTACCAGGCCTTTTTCTATCTCAGTTTTGTAGAGTTCAATAAGTTCCTTCTGCTGCGAAAGCTGGCGGTTTATATCGCTTACCAGTTCATCGTTGAGGTGCAATTGCTGGTTTATCTGCAGGTATTGCTGCCTGTATTGGGAAGTATAGAATTCCCGGTATCGTAAGCGGGAGTCTTCAGCTATTTGAATCTTGTTTATTTCCAGTGAACGTTGTTTTCCGTCGTATACCGGTATTGAAAAATTTAGCCCAAAGCTTGTTCCGAAATTGCGGGGAATATTCAGTGGTTTTACAGCCATGAAACCAGCATCGGCAAAAGCCTCAAGTTTGGGCCTGTAATTCAGCTCAATTGTTTTTCGTGCCATGCTGTTTTTCAGGCTGTCGATTGTAAATTGCAGCATGACAGGTGATTGTTGCAGGCTATAGGGGTTGGAAAGTTCAAGCATGGGTTTCTCGAGTTCAACCCTTGCCGTATCTACAATTCCGGAAAGAAGGTTTAGTATGGCTATATCATTTCTATACTGAATATACGTTTGTTTGTTAGCTATCTCCATCCCTGTTTTCGAAACGGCCAGGTTCATCAGGTCCGTTTGCAGGTAAATCCCGGCTTCGACCAGGTAGCTGGTGGCCTTCTGCTGTTCGGTCAGCATTTCAATCATCCTACTGTTAAACTGCATCTGTTTATAACCGGCATAAGCAGTTATGTATTGAAGGGTGATGCTTTTTTTTAGCTCGGTCAGACTTAATATTTTATTTACCACCAGGGATTGTTTCAATAAACTGATGTTCTCCAGTTGTAGCGATCTGACATTAGCGTTAAAAAGGGATTGTTTCACACTAATTAGCGCAGCATAATTGCCTCCATTGGTAATAGCTTCGTCATAACCGATGTTCTTGCCAACCGGGGCAAACAAAGCCTGCGAAGTAATAATTACCTGGGGCTTATAGGCGGAAAGTGCCAAGAGACTATCGATACTTTCCGAATGCAATTGATTCACATAATCCTGGAGTAAAGGACTGTTTTTAGCAGCTGATGAGAGGTAATAATCCAGGGAACGGCTCTGGGAATGGCCATTTCCGGCAACGATAACAGTGAAAAGCAGAATTAAAAATGGCTTTAGCATCGAAAAAAAATCATACAGGTAATTCGTTTTGCGAATATATGGATTAATCGGACGGGGACTTTATAAGTCCAGCCGATTTTTCATGCCCCTTAGCTGCCGGTTTCAACGAGAGATATTAAAGCCGAAGCGATCGCCGGAGTTTATTATTGCAGCACCCCTTTGTCGTCAAAAAGCAGTTCCTTCTTTTTAGTGCCTGTTTTCAGAACAATTTCATATATGACGTTTTTCTCGGTCCTTTCTATTCTATCCGCTTCAACGACAGTGCTGTTAGGGAAGTGTTTAGCTATTGAACTGGAAACTGTGGCAGGTATTTGGTTAACCGGAATCGCAGATTCTGTTTCCAGCCATTTACCCTCGGCAGTGAAGTTAGCCGACAATTTTGTTGTTCCAAAGACAAATTCAGCCTCGTATTCGCTGGCGTTTTCTCGGCCCCATTTAACCTTTAGGGCACCTGGAAATTTCTGTTCAAATGCCGATATAGTTTTGACAGGCGGATTCCAGGCCTTTTAAGCACTGATGTTTACACAAATTATTGTTGATACAACAAGTGCAAGAAACTGCTTTTTCATTTGGTTTTTATTATTCCAGTTTTTATTTTTTGTGAATGTCAACAGCTATTTTCAGTTGCCGTTTTTCCATTTTATACGGTATCCTACATTCCATTCGATAAAGTCCGATACATGAAATTTGTAGTCCACCAGGGTTATCCCGGCGAAAATATGATCCGTAATCATGTATTTTAGCCCAATACGCTGGTGAAAGACAGGCGACTGGTTGTCCAGTTTCCTGCGGTAAATATATATAGCCGGTTGAAGTACTATTGAAACCTTGTTTATGACCAGTTCGTAAGAAGGGTAAATGCTGACAAGGATTTTATTGCCAAACTTGCCCGCTTTAGCCACTTCTTCGTTTGCGTCAACGGCTGCCTGTGCATTTACAGCTCCATTATAGGTAATGGTAGTCCCAATCCCGATTTTCGATTTATAGTTCAATTGCCGGTTGAAGGTTGTTGAAACGCCAAATACTGGGAAATCAACGCCCTCGTATTTTTCAATTATACTTACATTCAAAGTATCGAAAATTACATTCTTCAGCCCTCCAAATACTGAGATAATCCATTCATAATCTTTATTGTATGGGGGTATTACTTGTTTGGAGAAGCCGGGGAAATCAAAGAAATTATACCGGAGACCTAACTTAGGAGCTAAAGTATTAATGCCGAAATTTGGTTTTTGCAGGGCCCCGTTCGAAAAATGTGTGAAACTAAATCCTGCCATAAGCTCAATTCTTTCAACCAGGAGATACTGTAGATTTAAACCTGCATCTATCAGGAAGGATTCGCCCGCTCCAATAGCGACATTGTACTTATTGGTCAGAGGGCTAAAAGCTTTCCAGTTAAACGTGGCTCCAAATCCTATTTCGTAATTAAATGTCAGTTTATTCCACCTTTTTAAAGGTGCATTCAGAAAACCATAAACAGCTACCGGGAATCCTATCTCGTGTGGTCTGTGAAAATCAGCTGCATATACTCCCAGCCCGTATTGAGGATACCTGTATAATTGTTCCCATTGCTTTTCCCCGTTGGTCTGGATTGCAAGCTTTAACGAATAAGCTTCGAAAGTACTAATTTTCACAGCCTCCGCGTTTACTCCTTTCAGAAAGGGATTGGTTGCAAAAACATGCCCGTTCTGGTACAATCCCTGTAGTGACAATTTCCTGGGAGGCATTCTTTGGGAAATTTGTAATGTATCAGAATGAGACTCAGCAAGCACTGGGAATCCAAAAAAGAGTATAACAAAAAAGCACCAAATTATTGTAGTAGTCAGGTTGACAGGTCTTTTCGCAGTATTACAAATCGTCATTGTAAGCAATCAAGGTATTATCTGACAAAATAATAGTGTACTATCACACTGATTTCCGAGCATGTTCAGTAGTGACTAATACTTGTATGTAATTCGTTTTGAAAAAGTGATTTGCGTCAATAAAGAACCACGCCACTATTTTTGGTGTACCGAAATAGAGTGTATGTCAAAGTAACGAATAAATTCAACATGTATTCAACGGGAAAGGGCCAATTAATCCACCAGGATTTCTTTTTTTTCTTGCCGGGAATGGTAGGTATTCCAGGCCGATTCAACCTTAATAACAAGCCGGATGAAATATTATTATTGTTAACTGTTAGTTAAGAGTAACCTAAATAATATTACTTTCGTCTTCAATTGAAATCTCTCAATAGTTCTGAAAAAACCACATTAACTCACTCAAAATGAAAAGAATAACAATATTGAGCAGCATCATCCTTCTGTTCTTAGCTTCCCTCCAGGTTTCAGCACAAACTGTTCAACCCGGATATAAAATTTCAAACCGTATTCACCTCGACGGTGACGGTGGTTGGGATTACCTGAATGCTGATGGGTTGACTAACAGGCTGTTTGTATCTCATAGCACTATGGTTCAGATTGTTGATTTACAGAAAGGAACCCTGCTGGCTAGTATTCCTGATACCAAAGGCGTTCATGGTATAGCCCTGGTTCCTGAACTGAATAAAGGATATATTAGTTGTGGCAGAGATTCATCAGTCGTGGTTTTTGACCTGAACAAATATGCGGTTATTGACAGGATTAAGGTTACCGGGAAAAACCCTGATGCCATACTTTATGATCCGTTCAAAAAAATAATCTTTACTTTTAATGGGGGCAGTTCAAATACTACGGTCATTGATCCTGTAACAAACAAAGTAATTGTGACTATTCCGCTTTCGGGGAAACCTGAGTTTTCGGCTTCGGACGGGAATGGAAAAGTGTATGTGAACATTGAGGATAAGAGCCTGGTCTCAGTCATAAATACGAGGACACTGAAAGTAGAAAACAGCTGGTCATTGGCCCCGGGGGAAGAACCCAGCGGATTGGCCTTAGATAATGTGACGCATCGTCTTTTCCTTGTTTGTAGCAATAAACTGATGGTGGTTATGGATGCACTCACAGGCAAAGTAATTACCACCCTGCCCATTGGCGACCGTTGTGATGGTGTGGCCTTTGACCCGGCAACAAAACGCGTTTTCAGCTCAAACGGTGACGGAACCATGACTGTGGTGCAGGAAGATGCCGGAGATCATTATACGGTAGTAGAAAATGTAGCTACTCAAAAAGGTGCCCGGACAATTTCATGCAATACCGAAACACATAAACTTTACCTGCCTACGGCTGAATTTGAAGCCCCGACAGGTTCAGGACGTCCCGCCGTAAAACCTGGTACTTTCACAATCCTTGAAATTGAGCCAGTAAAGTAGTTATTACTTTACAGTTGACGTTCAGTTTGCAGGCTGGTTCGCTTTGTACGATTAGTTATTTGGTGCCCCGTTGTCAATCCAGCAGGCAATTACGTCTTTTTGTGTTGAGGAAAGGCTGGTTCCCTGGGGCATTTGGCCGCTGACAACCATGCTTCTTACCGAAGACCGTGATCCGGATAGTTTTGAATAGGTATTAAAATTCGAGTGGCAACCTGCACAATACGACTGAATAATCGGGGCAACATCCGTTCTGTATGATTTAACTGTTCCACTGCATGTAGGGGTATAAGTGGTATCAGTTGTGGCATATTTTGAACAGCCTGACCATATGGCAACGCTTAATAAACCCAGTACCAGAATCTTTTTCATAGGATCGTATTTATATGTTAATATCTCTATGTAAAACGGGAATATGTGGAATTAGTATTTCATTTACGAAAATTAACATTATTTAGCCAATTCATAGTGTCCGGGTAAATATGCATGTGGCCTGACTACTTATTTTTCGTTATTTTTGAAGGGAAATGAGGCGGATTATACTTCGAAGCCTTTGTAATTTAAATTCATCATCATGGTTTTATCAGATTTTGTCAGTAAGAAATTCAGGTTCTGGTCGTTCATTTCCATGGTACTGCTGGTATTCGTTCATGGCTATAATCTGGATATCAGGTATATGCAACCTTGGACAATTCCTGGACAGCCAATGAGCCTTTCCTCTTTTACTGAGTATTTCCTAGCCAATGGCATTTTTCGCTTCAGAATACCTATGCTATTTATCATTTCCGGCTTCCTCTATGCCCTGCACGATCAAAAGCCGAATAAGCAAAGGATTAATAAACGTTTACGTACCCTGTTGGTACCATACCTGATATGGAGTGCTATAGGCCTGATCTTAACCTATGCGTTCGAGTGTTTTCCTGTAACAAAAGGCCTGGTTGCCAGTTCGCATATCGTGCAAATTGATAATTCACGAATGTTGCTTCACGAATATCATTGGTATGAAATCCTCGTTCGCTGGTTGCTTCTTCCGGTTCCTTACCAGTTATGGTTTATCAGGGTCTTGCTTATTTATAACCTTGCCTACCCGGCAATCCGATGGTGCGTTACTCATCCGGTTGCAAGGTGGGTATTTTTTGCAATTGCATTACTTTTATGGCTGGGAACCAAGGGATTTGTGTTTTTTGAAGGTGAGGGCCTGTTATTTTTCTCACTGGGAGTCTGGATCCAGAAGACAGATTTTACAATAGATTCACCGCGACGTTGGTTCCGACCTCTATGGTGGGGAGTAGCATTTGTTCTTTTAGCCGCGGTAAAGACGATACTCGCTTTCAAGGGAGAACCATACCTGGGGAGGGCCATATTTCCGGTTCTTTCATTACTTCACAAAACCGTTGTTATATCGGGTCTTATTTCCTGCTGGTATGGACTTGATTTTTTGGTCCGCTGGTTTATGAACAGGCGTTGGTTTACCTGGTTGACTGCTTTCGCGTTTATAATTTACGCACTGCATGCTCCCCTGGTAGCTTACCTGGTAGACCCGGTTTTGATTTTACTGGAGCCACTGCCCGGAACTCATATGCTGGCTTTTATCCTGCTTCCAATAAGTATTATCCTTTCAGCCATTGGATTAGGAGCCCTGTTGAGAAAGATCAGCCCATCTACCTATGGTTTACTTACCGGTGGACGGGGACTCTGATAAGGGCTAACAACAAGAATTTCTCCAAAAGTGGCTTCCTGAAGTATTTATTGCCGGTTTTACAGACATTAAATAACCTAGTTTACCAATTCCAGTTTGCTGGTTTTCATACCTTCAGCCGAAATCACCTGTATAACATAGGTTCCTTTGGCAAGGGAAGAGAGATTGAATAAATATCGATCCGAACCTGCTTCCTTAGCATTGTATACAAGTGCTCCTATTGCATTCAATACATGAATCTGGACAGATTGTGCTTTCCCAGTTCCTGTTGTAACGGTGAGGCTTCCTTTTGATGGGTTAGGGTAAATGCCGAAATTATTTTCGGGGGTTTCGTTTACCGAAACACTCGAAAGAGCCTGTGTTATGGTCACTTCTTTCGGATTTAGTCCCTGCACATTAAGTGTTATTGTAGCCAGCCTGGTTCCAAATGTATTGTTTTCGGTAAAGGTTGCAGTCATCACTCCATTGCCGCTACCTGATGGTGTCACTGTACACCATGCACTGCCTGACGAGGCGGTCCAGTTTGTATTGGACGAAACGTTAAAGTTCGTAATCCCGGCCTGGTATCCTACATCCTGGTTTACCGGATCAATACTTAGTGTTGCAGATGCCGCGGCCTGGGTTACTGTTACTTCCTGCGAAGGCAGACCTGCAACCGAAACCGTTATTGCCGCCGTACGAGGGCTAAGGGCTAGATTTGCAGAATAGGTAGCCGTAATTTGTCCGTTACCGTTCCCGGAAGTATTAACGGTGCACCAGGCAGAATTGCTGTGTGCTGACCAGCTCGAATTGGAGATCACCGAGAAGGTAGTTGAACCCGCTGCAGACTGTACATTCTGATTTGCCGGCAGAACACTGAGAGTCGCTGCGGGTGCAGATGCAACAAAAGATCCTACCATACCCATCGCAGCGTGTGGTGTACATTTGTAATTGTAGGTTCCTGCCAGGGTTACCTTGTAATCGTATGTTGTCGTCGTGCTGCTTATAGGACTATTCCAGGTTGCGGCACTGGCTGGGATTGTCGTTGAAGTTGTGGTATGCGAACCCGATACCCATACCCATCGTATGGTGTCGCCTACTACAACATCCGGTATACTGGCGGGTGTAAAGGAATAATTCTGCACACTGATAATATGCTTTACAGCAAATGCGCGACCTATTGGTGAAATAACTATCAATAGGGTTATGAGAGCTAGGAGTATAAGTTTTTTCATAATGTTTCGTTATTTAGAATTAATCTAAATAGAACAATGATAATCGAATTATGTTTCTGATTTGTAAAAAAGAATGGTAGTTGATTGTTATTCATAAAGTATTCATCTGACCCTACTTCCAGGGAATGATTCAGGATGCTGTTTATTGGGCTTTTCGGGTCATGGTTTAAATCTTACCAAATGCAGAGGGCATTATCTGGTATTTCGGCAACTCCGGATAATAGTAGTACTTTTACCCTAAATTTCCATAATGAGTGTGAGTCTCCAGCAGCAGAAACTATATAAAACCGGCTTGGTATATGCGATATTGAGCTATGGTACCTGGGGAGTTTTCCCGCTGTACTGGAAATTGTTGCATCATGTACCCCCACAGCAGATACTTGCTCACCGTATTGTGTGGTCATTACTCTTCCTCCTGATTATGCTGGCCTGGAGGCGCGACAGGGTTTTCCTGCAATACCTTTCTTCTCCCCGAACGCTTGGCATATTAATTTTAACCGGGGCTTTAATAGGGGGGAACTGGTTTACTTATATTTATGCGGTCAATAACAGCCATATCGTTGATGCCAGCCTTGGTTATTATATCAACCCTATGGTGAATGTATTACTGGGCATGGTATTCCTTAAGGAACGACTGTCGCGGATACAAACCATTGCTGTTGCTTTCGCTTTTGCGGGTGTGGCCTATCTTACTTTCCATTACGGGAAACTCCCGGTAATATCGCTGGTGCTGGCATTTTCGTTCGGGCTTTATGGTTTGTTACGCAAGAAAGCCAATCTTCAGTCGATGCCTGGTCTTATGGTAGAAAGCCTGCTGCTTGCCCCGGTCGCATTATGGTACCTCTGGCATATGAATTCCCTGGGAACAGGTTCATTTGGCCATTATTCATTTCTATCTGATATGCTCCTGATGCTTGGCGGGCCCGTGACCGCCATTCCCCTTTTCTGGTTTGGGATTGCAGCTACGCGCATACCCTTATCGACACTGGGATTTATTCAATACCTTTCTCCAACCATACAACTGCTCATAGGCGTTTTCGTTTTCAGGGAGGCTTTCGATACAGCTTACTTGGTCAGTTTCGGACTTGTTTGGACAGTCCTGGGTATATACACCTATAGCGTGATTAAGGGAATGAAGCGGAGAATTGAATGATCAGTTCAGTGAAAATCAGTTTTCAAAGTCCTGCCAGGGGGATTATTTCCTTTTCAGGTTAATATAATAATAGGGTAACTCTTCATCCGCATGGTCCTCACGATCAATGGTTTCCCACTCTGAATAGTTGATTTCGTCGAAGAAGGTATCAGCTTCAAAATCTTTCTGAACAATGGTCAGGTAAAGTTGGTTTACCAGGGGCAGGAATTGCCGGTACACCGAACCTCCGCCGATGATAAAATTCTCTTTATCGTCATCCATCTTTTTAACAGCATCTTCAATAGAATAGGCCATGGTGCATCCTTCAATTTCTTCGCCTTCTGTATCTGTAATAACCACGCTTCGCCTGTTAGGTAATGGCCTGACAGGCAAGGATTCGAACGTCCTTTTCCCCATTACAATGGTGTGACCGGTAGTGAGCTGTTTGAAGCGCTTCAGGTCGGCCGGTATATGCCAGAGTAATTGGTTGTCTTTACCAATGGCATTATTCTGGGCAATAGCAACGATAATAGAAATGTCTTTCATTTATTTAGATCCAGGTAGTTGAATGAATAAAATTTACAATTTTTGATTGACGATTAAAAATACTATTCAATGACTTTCTGAGAATGAAGCAGTGGGAGGCTATATTGCCACCGCTCCTTTAATTGCCGAATGCGGATCGTAGCCTGAAAGCTCAAAATCTTCGTATTTAAAACTGAAGATGTCTTTTACATCCGGATTGATGGTCATTTTAGGCAGAGGTCTCAGTTCGCGTGAAAGCTGAAGATCAACCTGTTCCATATGATTAAGGTAAATATGGGCATCTCCGAATGTATGAACGAAATCTCCCGGTTCGAGTCCGGTTACCTGTGCGATCATCATGGTGAGCAGTGCATAGGACGCAATATTAAAGGGTACGCCCAGGAAAATATCCGCACTCCGCTGGTACAACTGGCACGATAGTTTTCCGTCGGCAACATAAAACTGGAACAAGAGATGGCAGGGTGGGAGGGCCATATCCTTTACCATACCCACATTCCAGGCACTGATGATCATGCGGCGCGAATCGGGGTTGTTCCTGATGGTCTCAATCACCTGGCTGACCTGGTCGATGTAGGTTCCATCGGCAGCAGGCCACGAACGCCACTGGTAACCGTAAACGGGCCCCAGATTTCCGTCTGGGTCAGCCCATTCATCCCAAATGCTCACTTTGTTTTCATGCAGGTATTTAATATTTGTTTCTCCCCTAAGAAACCACAAGAGTTCGTATATAATTGAACGCAAATGCAATTTTTTGGTGGTCACGGCAGGAAACCCTTCCTGAAGGTTGAACCGCATCTGGTAACCAAAAATACTTAGAGTGCCGGTTCCTGTGCGGTCCTCCTTTTTTAAGCCATTCTCAAGTACATGCTTTAATAGGTCGTGGTATTGTTTCATCTAGGTGATCTTAATTGGAACTATGTCCACACAGTCGGATGGTTGTGAAAATTGTTAATTCATTTAAAACGAAACATGATTTCTGCAAATCCAGGTATTTGTGTATTACCTGGTTTAATGTGTGATACTTGCCAATGCCTTGGGATCATGTTTATGTTTAAAGAAAATTGCAAAAGCAATTGTCACGATTAAAGCATAAATGGTAAATGCCAGCCAGATAGAATTCCACTGTTTGATAAATATCGGGGACTCTAACATATTATTAGCCAATACCTTATTCCCTTCCAATATTTT
This sequence comes from Bacteroidota bacterium, assembly GCA_037128115.1. Classification (GTDB taxonomy): domain Bacteria; phylum Bacteroidota; class Bacteroidia; order Bacteroidales; family UBA4417; genus UBA4417. The sequence continues at coordinate 3,922 of JBAXXB010000016.1, read as the reverse complement.
TTTAACAGCAGGATTGTTAATATCAGTATTTAAAAAGTTAAGCAAACTATTAGTATCAGTAAATTTCAAAGTGTAGTATTTATCAATTACATAACCACTTATTTTACTGCCAGTAAATGCTCCGAAACCGTTAGTCATCATCATGAATAAACCTTGAGCGCTGGCCCTGATTTTTGGATCAGTCGTAGTTTCAACAAATAGGGAGCCGGAAATGTTGAAAAAATCGAAAGCCATTCCATATACTATACAGGAAAGTATAATCATCCACAGTCCTCCGGCAGGGTTCCCATATGCGAACAAGCCGAAACGCAATACCCATGCTACCATGCTGAAAAGCATAACTTTCTTGATGCCAAACCTCCTCAGAAAAAATGGAATTGTAAGGATAAAAAGCGTTTCCGACATTTGTGAAATTGACATGATAATAGTCGAATATTTTACAACAAATGAACTGGTGAATTCAGGTATTTTCTCGAAATCATTCAAAAACGAATCTCCGTACATGTTGGTTAACTGCAACGCCGCACCTAGCAGCATGGCGAAAATAAAGAATAAAGCCATTTTGAAATTGGCAAAAAGTTTAAATGAATTCAAGCCAAATAACTCAATAAATGAGGAATCTTTAGAGATGGATTTCTGAGGTTTGCATGCAGGAAGGGTGAAAGAATAAATACCTAAGGCGATTGCTGCAGCAGCCCCGATTAGAAATTGGTTTGCATTGGCCTTACTCCCGGTGAGATTGGTAATCCACATGGCAACGATAAAGCCTATAGTACCCCAAACCCTTATGGGTGGAAATACCTTTACCACATCATAGTTATTGTTTTTCAAAATCGTGTAGGAAATCGAGTTTGATAATGAGATAGTTGGCATATAAAAAATCATCGCCAATAAGATCACATAGTAAAGTGTATCCGGATCATTAACCTGCGGCACATAAAACAAAACCAGGCCATATAAAATGTGCAGTATCCCGTACAATTTTTCTGTATTAATCCATTTATCTGCAATTATACCTGTAATGGCGGGCATAAATATGGATGCGATGGCAAGTGTTGAAAAAATCGCACCAAATTGAGCACCTGTCCAACCTTTTGCATTAAAACAATAGGTGCCGATTGTAATGAGCCAGGCTCCCCAAACAAAGAATTGCAGGAAACTCATTGCCGTTAAACGAAACTTGATATTCATACTTATGTTCTTAGCGTTTATTGATTGTAAAGTAGTTTATTATGGACTATAATGGCTGATGTGAACGCCGTAATGAATCTGCAGGCATTAAAATTCCTATTTAATCCAGACTTAGTGTAGAGATTTTTAGCGAAAATTACTTTCGTTTCGTGATTTCGTCGCGTATTAATGATGCTTTCTCGTAGTCTTCCTCATCCACAGCCTGTTGAAGTTCAGTTTCGAGTTCAGTGATACTTAAGTTCCTGAAATAAGAGATAAGATCATCACCACCAGAGTCATCCATATTTTCAGTGGAGGGTTCGTCATCATCAAACAAAATTCCGGCCTGTGACATAATTTCCTCGGTGGTGAAGATCGGGCAATGAAACCTGATGGATAAAGCCACGGCATCCGAAGTGCGTGAATCAATTTCATGCAGGCTTACTCCGTTGTCGCAAAGTAGTGTAGCATAAAATATGCCTTCATGAAACTTAGTTATTTGAACCTCAACAAGGTTGATTCCAAAAATTTTAGCGAAGTTGAAGAACAGATCATGAGTCAGTGGCCTGGAAGGTTTCATTTTTTCGAGTTCCAGGGCAATTGCCTGTGCTTCGTAATGACCTATCACGATGGGTAACCTGCGTTTACCATTCGATTCACCCAATATGAGGGCATATGAATTGGATTGTGCCTGGCTATAGCTTAGACCTATAATATGAAGTTCAATTTTTTTCAAGATGGTATCGTCAGTGCGTGCAAATCAAAAGATTAAGGATTCCGGTTCAGGCCTGGTATCCATTAATTTAAAGATAGGTAAAAATATAAATAAATGTTGAAACCGAGATAGGAACGAACATTATTTTATCAAAATGATGTGAGCATTCTCAGAATGTATAGTACGAAAGTTGTTTATGCTTATCCCGTTTATTATATATACCTGATATTCACTTCTTTCAGAAATTTCTCTTCCAGGGTCCTCCTTATCCGTTTAACAACAGTACGCCTGATTTCGAGTTCGACAGGCAGGTTAGGATCCTGGTGAGCTATATTGATGCGGGTTCCGATAATAAAATGAATTTCATCGCTGTCGAGCAACAGCCTTACTATCTGGTCGGCAGGACCCTTCCCGAGTTTTAGCCTGGGAGAGTACTTTTTCAGTAAATCCGAAACTTTCCCCAGGGTGAGTATCCCTTCCGTTACCAGGTCGATGCCTTCCATAAATGATATGGGGGGCAGATCGGGGTCATCAAATTCAAAACTGTCGACAATCGGCAGATTCAGTTGCCTCGAAACAATATCACCGGTAGTCGCTCCGCAAATAATCTTCTTTCCTACAAATTGCCTGACAGCCTCTCCGAGTGCAGTGTCGTTCACTTCTTCATAAGGAGGACCTGTACATAATAGTAATTTCCTGGGTTCACGGAAATAAATGACGGCGCAGCTTGTATCGTCTTTTGGGTGAAATCCATCGTTAATATTTGACATATTCACCACCTTGGCGGCCAGTTGTATGGCAGAAATGGTCAGATCGGCGCTCACCAGCTGCTGAACGTATTGTTCCAGGTTTTCAATCCCCCAGCCGAAAGGAAATTTAGGACTTCCCATACCCGATTGAGTAACCCCGTCGGAGCAAATAATAACCCGGTCTTCTTTCTGGTGTTTGAATGAACAGGTCCTGAGCTCTTTGCCTGCATTTTTTTCCGAATCCAGGATGATATACTCCCAGCCTGGGTCGATCTGGGTATTGCCCCGTAAACAGATGGTCTGGGGATTATCATATTCGAGTATGCGGGTGTCGCCGTCCATGTCGATATCAACAATGGTAAACGTGGAATAACTCATCTGGCGCTCACTGCACACAGGCAAGGTATTCATGATGATCTCGGCTATTTTACGGACATCTTTGTGTTCTTCAGCAAATTTCAGCGCCATAGTAGCGGTGAGTGTCGACAGCATGCTTGCTTTCACACCATGTCCCATCCCATCCGAAAGTACGGCGATGATCCTGTTTTCTTCGTAAATACGTTGTGAGAGGAACTTGTCGCCACAAATACGCTCCAGGTCATGATTCTTCTGCACGGTATTCACTTCTACATAAAACTGTCCTTCACTCATAGCGTATTACTTAACATTGGATTGTAAGGTATATTGATCGTTTCTCGATTTTATTCTTTGCTTTTGTGTGACTCAATGATAGAATTCAGCATTTTTTCAGTCTTTGCGGCACCTTCGCCCAGCAGGAATGCGATCTGCTGCACAAGGTCGAGGTTTTGCTCAATTACTTCAGTTACACGGTTTATCACTTCTTCTTTGCGGACTTCGGGCATATACATATCCCGGATTACCGCCCCTACTATTTTGTTTTTTTTAATGCTGAAAATAGTGACATTCAGTAACTTATCATTAATGTGGACATCGCGGCCAATGACATCATCGTTACTGCTTATCACGTAAGCGAACAATTTATAAAACTGCACAGGGAGTAATGTTTTGAGATCAGCCCCCATAAGACCCGGAATAATTTCATTGATTTCGGCCGCTTCTTCTCCAAGAATGGTAACAAAACTCTCATTCGACCCTATGATTTTCATTTGTTCATCAACAAGGACTACTGCTGTTGGCAATTTGTGGAGCATAGTCTGGACCGTTTCAAGTGCTTCCTGGGCAAGTTGTTTCTCTGCCATGGCTCTTTTCTCGGAGTTTTGCAGAACTTGCTGCATCTTAGCAAGTTTATCGTTGGTCAGCTTTAATG